>NZ_JBFAWD010000042.1:0-52693 GCF_040680135.1 Nocardia sp. NPDC052112
ATCCGGACCGAGAATCGCACAGGCAATCGCTCGCATCTGGCGTGGGGCATCGGCCCACACGCCTGCCCCGCGCAGTCGCTGGCCTACCTGATCGCCAAGGACGCCATCGATCAGCTTCTCGATGCGCTGCCCGAGATCCGGCTCGCCATACCGGCCGACGAAGCGGCTTGGCGGCCTGGCCCCTTCCACCGTTCTTTGGTGGCTCTACCGGTCACTTTCCCCCCCTCTGCTCCGTTGAACGAATACTGAGAATCGCGCAATCTCCCGCGCGCGTGGAAGCGACCGTCGGCTGCCGAGTTGAATGGGCAGGCGTCGGGTGCCGGCAGCCCTCCCCCGCCGGTTCCGGCGCCGCACCCGTCGACCACCTGCGCGGCCAGGTCGTTGTATCCGTCGACCGGCTCCGCCAGTCGGAACCACGCGGCGTGCACACGAGGGTCTCCGGCGTTCGTGTAGGTCATGAGCACGGTATCGGCACGAACCTGGGCGTCGGCGATGCGATCGATCACCGATCCGAGCGTCTCGGTGCCCCTGACGGTGCTGCGGTATCTGCTGCTCGGTCCACACGTCGATCGCATGCACGAGATAGCCACGCTCATCACCATTCTCGGGCGCCGCAACCGGATTCCTCGGGGCGGCCCGGTGCCGGCCGGCGAAGAGCCACGCCCACTGCGCCGGGCCAAACAAAACAGCTCAGGCCCGGTTGAAAACCGACCCTGACCTGGTGTTTCGGAAGGCTGCGGCGGAATGTGGTCAAAATGTGGGCACAGCGCCGATTCTTGAGGCAGTCAGCGCATGAAAAAGGCCCCTCACCTGCCGTAACAGGTGAAGGGCCTTCGTGGAGCTGCCGGGAATCGAACCCGGGTCCTCCGCCGCGTCTTCAGGGCTTCTCCGTGTGCAGTTCGCTAGGTCTCTGCTTGGATCTCCGGGTCTCGCGAACAAGCTCGGATGACGATCCCAGTCGCTGTTGGATGTCCCGCCCGGCTCCGCGACCGAGTCAGACGGTAATTCCCTCTAGCTGATGCCAGTACCCGGGTCGAGGGACGAACCCGGACTGACAGAGACGCCTGCTACTTAGGCAGCGAGGGCGTACTCGCGCTGATTGGAATCGGCGCTTAATTGGTTGCAACGACGCTTACGGTGGTCTCTTGCCTGCACCGACACGCTTCCCCTAAATCTACGTACGCAGTCGAAACCGTTCAGCCCCGTACGTCCCGACACCTTGTCGGGCTAGTTACTTTAACACTCGGCCATGCCGTGTTCATTCCATTATCCGCGCGGCGCGAATCACGGGCCCGACCTGCAGATATCCGGTCGCCCCCGAGGCAGGCCAGCCCTGCTACCCGAGCCGGACCAAGATCAAGGTGCAGCCATGGCGTCCTCGGCCCGGAACGCTCCGCCACGAGTGCGTCTCGATCTCGGTCGAGCACTGGATGGTCGAGGGAAAACGCGATCACGCCGCCGCGATCAACCCGACCGAGGCGAGTGCCAGCACCATCCCGACCCGCTGCTGGCGGCCGACCCGCTCGCCGAGCAGCACCATCGCCAGCAGGACAGTTGCCGCGGGGTACAGCGAGCCGATGACGCTCACCAACGACAGCAGCGAACCGTGGAAGGCGTACAGCAATGCCGCATTCGCGATGGTGTCCAGCACCGCGACATAGGCGGCCAACCGCAGTGGTTCACCACGCAACGGCTGGAACTCCCCAGCTGATAATGCGATCAGCCAGACCATCGGACTTGCCGCGCCGCGCTGGGCCAGCAGCGGCCAGACCCCGGCACTCGCGTGGGTTTCGTGCAGGAAGACGAAAGCGAGTCCGAAGGCGGCGCCAGAGCCGATGGTTAGCATCGCGACTTTCCTGGTGAAACGCAGCTCACGCCCGCCGGTGATCTCCTCGGTGACGTCATCGGGCGACTCGCGGCTCACCAGGTACACCGCGCCGAGCGCGAACACGATGCCAGCGACCGCCAGCGGGCCGGGGCGCTCGCCTATCACCAGACCGACCAGCACCGGAATACCCGCGACCAACAAGGCCGTCAGCGGCGACACCACCGCCATCGGGCCGCTGGCCAGCGCGGCATAGAACCACCACACCGCGAAGCCGCTCGCCACACCGGCCGCCAGGCCCCAGAGCATCGATGCGGTGTCCGGGGTGCCACCGATCAGCGGTAACAGCACGAGGACGAACAGTGTCGACATCGGATAGGAGACGACGACGACGCGCAGGGCGGTCACCCGCCGCGATGCGACACCACCGAAGAAATCACTCACGCCGTAGCCGACCGCGGCCAGCAGCGCCAGTAGAACAGCGGTCAACGCATGCCTTTGATCCGCCGCCCCAGTTCCCGGGTGACCTCACGCTCGGCGGTGCGCTTGGCCATATCCTGTCGCTTGTCGTAGTCCTGCTTACCCTTGGCGAGCGCGAGTTCGACCTTGACCTTGCCGTCGGAGAAGTACATCGACAGCGGCACCAATGTCTGGTTGCCCTCGCGCGATTTGCCGACCAGCCGCTCGATCTCGCGCTTGTGCAGCAACAGTTTGCGCACCCGGCGCGGCGAGTGGTTGGTCCAGGTGCCGTGGCTGAACTCGGGAATGTGCAGACCCCGTAGCCACACCTCACCGTTGTCGACGGTCGCGAAGGCGTCCACCAGCGAGGCCTTACCCTCGCGCAGACTCTTGACCTCGGTACCGACCAGCGCGATCCCGGCCTCGTAGATGTCCAGGATCGTGTAGTTGTGCCGCGCCCGGCGGTTGGTCGCGATGACCTTGCGCCCCTTCTCCTTCATAACGGTCAACTGTAAGTGACCGGGCAACCGGTTTATTCCGCGCCTGTTCCGCTAGCCACCCGGCCGGACCGCGAGGTACAGCACGAACACCGCGATGAAGGCCGCGATCAGCAAGACCGTGGTCATACGTGGCACACCGCGCGGACGCGGCGGAGGCGGCGGGCGGTGGCGCAGCCATGTGGAATCCACCGCGGGGTCGTGGGTGCCGCGCCGATACGGCGGCGGATCGCCAGGGTCCGTGGACGGTGAGCTGCCCAGGTCGGGCCCGTCGTCGGTGGGGCCATCACCGTGTGCCATAGCGTGCACGGTAGCCGCCGAACCGGTTCGATGCCGGGCAATTTCATTGCGATTCAGGCAATTCGGCGGGTGAACGCCGCGTCGGCACCTCCGCTCGCGAGATCGACGGTGACCACCGTGAGGTCGACGGTGCTCGCGGTGAGGTCCATGACCATGAAGCCGAGTTCGTGATAGTTCTCGAACAGAGCCGCGTTGCCGGAGCCGTCGGAATTCAGCTTCGGTTCCGCGGCAACGGTTTTCGCGGCCGCGCCGGAGACGAGTTGACGGGTGCCCTTCGATGCCGCGGTCGGCTCGAGTACCTGCAGCGAGTGATCGTGTCCGGAGAGGATGAAGTGGCATTTGCCGACGACATGGTCCTCGAAGAACTGCTTCGCGTGGATGCCGTTGATCGGTGCCACGGCCAGCCCCTCGTAGCGGCCCGCGTCACCGTGCGGACCGTTGTTCAGGTAGGGATGGTGGGTACCGGCGATCTTCCACTGCGCGGGTGATTCGGCGATCGCGCGGTCGAGCCAAGCGCGCTGCTCGTTCATGAACTGACCGTCGACCGCCCAGTACGGATCGAGGAGCGGCGGGATATAGGCGGCGAGCGGGTTGACGTCCAGCACAAAGAATTCGACCACCGGCTGTTGCTCGGGTACCCGCACCGAGTAGTACCGGCTCGGCATCCACCAGCGCGGCGAATTCGCATGGTATTCGACCTCGCTGTTGCCGCGTAGCAGCCAGCCGCCGTCGCCGCCGAGCACCGAACTGTTGTCGTGATTGCCGAGCACCATCAGCCACGGGAAATCCAGTCCCGCATTGGGGTCTTCGAATTTGTCCGCGAACTGACCATCGACCGCGCTGTTCGGTCCGCTCTCGTAGATATTGTCCCCGAGGCCGAGGGCGAGCGAAAACGGTTGGCGGCGATGGTAATCCCGCATGGCATCGGCGACGGCCCACTGAGTACGGGTGCCGGTGCCCGCATCGCCGGTGACGAGCACCCGCACATTGCGGCCGGTCGGGAAGTCGAATTTGGTGACGCCGCCGGCGACCGGAACCGCCTCGGCGGGCGAAAGCCCGACCAGCGATACACCGGCCGCGGCGGTGGCCGCGACCGCCAGAAAACCGCGCCGCCCGATCAGACTGTCGTTCACCCTGCTCCTCACTGTCCGGCCAGGACGGCGAGTACTCCTTCGCCGTACTTGGCCAGTTTGTTCTCACCGACACCGCCGACCGTCCCGAGTTCGGACAGGCTCGCGGGCTTGCGTGCGGCGATCTCCCGGAGCGTCGCGTCGTGGAATACGACGTACGCGGGTACACCCTGCTCCTTGGCCGTCGCGGCCCGCCATTCACGCAGCTTCTCGAAGACCGGCACGTCCGCGGAAGCCAAGTCGGCAGCCGGGGATTTGCTCTTGGCCGCCTTGGGTGTCCTGGCCGGTTTGACCGCACGCTCCGGTTCGCGGCGCAACAGCACTTCCCGGCCGTCGAACAGCACCTCGTTGCTGGCCTCGGTGAGGATGAGCACGCCGTAGTCGCCGTGCACGGCGAGTAATCCCTGTGCGAGCAGTTGCCTTATGACACCGCGCCATTCGACATCGCGCAGATCGGTGCCGATGCCGAAGACCTTCAGCTCATAGTGAGCATGTTGCAGCACTTTGGGATTCGATTTGCCGAGCAATATGTCGACGATATGGCCCGCGCCGAAGCTCTGTCCGCGTTCACGTTTCAGCCGCAGCACCGTGGAGAGCACTTTCTGTGCGGGCACCGTGCCGTCCCAGGATTCCGGCGCGGTCAGGCAGGTGTCACAGTTACCGCACGGCCGTCCCGACTGTCCGAAGTAGGCCAGTAGCTGAGTTCGCCTGCAGGACACCGTTTCACACAGCGCGAGCATCGCGTCCAGATGCAGCTGCAGTTGTCTGCGGTGGGTGGCGTCGCCGTCGGAGGAGTCGATCATCTTGCGCTGCTGGACCACATCGGCGAGTCCGTAGACCATCCAAGCGGTCGACGGCAGCCCGTCGCGACCCGCGCGCCCGGTCTCCTGGTAGTAGCCTTCGACCGACTTGGGCAGATCGAGATGGGCGACGAAGCGCACGTCGGGCTTATCGATGCCCATGCCGAAGGCGATGGTCGCGACCACGACGAGGCCGTCCTCCCGCAGGAACCGCGCCTGGTTGGCGGCACGGGTACGCGAATCCAGGCCCGCGTGATACGGAACCGCCTCGACACCGTTCTCGGTCAGGAAGGCCGCGGTCTTCTCGACGGAATTACGCGACAGGCAGTAGACGATGCCCGCGTCCCCGGCGTGCTCGGTCGTGATGAATTCCAGCAGCTGCCGGTCCGGCCGGTTCTTGGGTTCGATCCGGTACTGGATATTGGGCCGGTCGAAGCTGGCGACGAAACGTCGGGCCGAGCCGAGATCGAGGCGCTCGATGATCTCGTCGCGAGTCTTCGCCGTTGCGGTCGCGGTGAGCGCGATGCGCGGCACCTCCGGCCAGCGCTCGTGCAGCATCGACAGGCCCAGATAGTCGGGCCGGAAGTCGTGGCCCCACTGGGATACGCAGTGCGCCTCGTCGATGGCGAACAGCGCCACCTTGCCGCGATCCAGCAGGGCGGCGGTCGACTCCAGACGCAGCCGCTCGGGCGCGAGATACAGCAGATCCAACTCCCCCGCGACGAACTGCGCCTCGACCATCCGCCGCTCATCCGGGAATTGCGTCGAGTTCAGGAATCCGGCGCGCACGCCGAGCGCGCTGAGCGCGTCCACCTGATCCTGCATCAAGGCGATCAGCGGTGACACCACCACGCCGACGCCCGGCCGCACCAGCGCGGGCACCTGATAGCACAGCGACTTACCGCCACCGGTCGGCATGAGCACCAGTGCGTCCCCGCCACCGACCACCTGCTCGACGATCTCCCGCTGATCACCGCGAAAGCTCTCGTAGCCGAACACCCGGCGTAGAACCTCTTGTGCCGCACCGGATTCGGCGACCGGGGCGCCGTCGGTCAATACAGCCGCGAAAGCATCGGGAGATTCCACGCGGCCCATCCTACGAGTGCGGTCGGACATCGGAATCCCCATATCGGCGCGGATACCAGGTGACCCGCCGAGTTGCCCACATGTGGACAACTCGATTTCGATCACCGCACGGCCAGGTCATCGGATACCCGCTGACGGCCTCGCACAAGGTACATGCGAGGCCATCAGATCAGTCGCGCACGTAGTAGCGCAATGTGCCATAGGCCGTGATCGCGGCGAACAGAATACCGAGCGGCCCAATGGTCAAGGACACCAGTGCGATGTCCTCGCCGGTGAGGTGCGGGAAGACATTGCTGCTGAACAGCGCGCCGAGACCACGATTCACCACCAATGGTTGCGCGAGGAACAACCCGACAACCGCCAGAATCGACCCGGCCAGGGCCGCGACCACCGCTTCCAGGAGGAACGGCAACTGCGTGTACCAGCGCGTCGCACCGACCATCCGCATGATGCCGACCTCCTCGCGGCGGCTGAAGGCCGCGATCTGCACCATATTCGCGATCAGCAGCAGCGCGGCCAATGCCTGCAGTGCCGCCAACCCGAACGCCGCATTCCGCAGGCCGTCGAACACCCCGACCAAACGGTCCACGGTGTCCTTGTCGTTGAGTACGCTCTGGATCCCGTCCTTACCGTTGAACGACTGGTAGATCCGCGGGTACTGATCGGCATCGGTCATCTTCACGCGCAACGACGCGGGCAGCCGGGTGTCCTTGATCATGTCCAGCATTTCGGGCTGATCCTTGAAGGTCACCTCGGTGGCTTCCTTCATCGCCTCGTCGCTGTTGACGAACTGGACCGACACCACACCGTCGGTCTTCTTCAGATCCGACATCAGCTGCTGACACGGATTCAGCGAACAGTCCTGGTCGGTCGCCGAAACCAGATCGGTGAGGTAGAGCCGGATCTCGACCCGATCCATGAAGTAGTTCTGGGTCTTGTCCGCGATCCGCAGCGCCAGCAGACCGCCGCCGAGCATGGTCAGCGATACCGCGGTGGTCAGGATCATCGCGATGGTCATCGTCACATTGCGACGCAGACCGGTGAGGACCTCGTTGAGCAGGAATCCAGCGCGCATTACCGGCCCACCCCGTAGACGCCGATCGCGTCGTCGCGGATCAGCCGGCCCCGGTCCAACTCGACCACTCGCTTACGCATCGCGTCGACGATGTGATTGTCGTGTGTGGCCATCACCACGGTGGTACCGATGCGGTTGATCCGCTCCAGCAGCAGCATGATGTCGCCGCTGGTGTCGGGATCGAGGTTGCCGGTCGGCTCATCGGCCAGCAGGACCAGCGGCCGGTTCACAAAGGCCCTCGCGATCGCGACGCGCTGCTGCTCACCACCGGACAGTTCATGCGGCAGCCGATCGGCCTTGCCGCCGAGCCCGACCATATCCAGCACCTCGGGCACCGTCCGGTGGATGAACTGGCGCCGCTTACCGATGACCTCCAGGGCGAACGCCACATTCTCGGCGACGGTCTTCTGCTGCAGCAGCCGGAAGTCCTGGAAGACACAACCCATGCGCTGACGCAACTTCGGCACCTTCCGCCCGGGGAGCCGGTCGACCCGGAAGTCGGCGACCCGGATTTCGCCCGCGGTCGGGGCCTCCTCCTTGAGCAGCAGTCGCATGAAGGTCGACTTGCCCGAACCGGACGGGCCGATGATGAAGACGAATTCGCCCTTGCGCACATCGACGGTGATGTTGTCCAGCGCGGGTCGCGTCGAGGTCTGATACGACTTGGTCACGTTCCGCATAGCGATCACGGCTAGCCAGTGTAACCAGCAACCGTTGTGCGTCCAGTCGGAACATCGTGGTCGAGCGACCCGCAAGCAATCGCTATTGGCCGGATGTAGCCGTATTCAACACCGCGGGAACAATGTTGAGTTTCTCGGGCGATGTCACAGTCGATTGCTCGGGCTTGACGAACAGGTACAGCACGAAAATGGCGATCCATGATGCCATCAGGATCGCCGTGGATCTACGCGGTCTCACTGATTCCCTCCCGGCGCAATGCCGCGGCGACTCGCACCCGCAACTCGCGACCGACCTCGAACTGTTTGCCTGGCAATGTTCGGGCAACCATCCGAATATTCATTTGGTCCACTGTCAGATCTTCGACGCCCATCACGGTGGGCTCGTCGAGCAGCAGCGGCTTCAATCTGCCGTCCTCGTACGCCGTTGTACCGACCTCGTGCAGGATCTCGTTGATCCTGGTGATATCGACGCTGGCCGCAACCGGAACATCGATCGCGGCACGCGCCCAATCCTTCGACAGATTCGTCACTTTGACGATCTGGCCATTGGGCACGGTGATCACCTCACCGTCGGCATTGCGCAATGTAGTGATGCGCAGCGTGACGTCCTCGACGGTACCCTCGGCCTGCTCCGCGGATCCAGTGACCGCGATGCGAACCACATCACCAAATCCGTACTGCCGCTCGGTAATCAGGAAAAATCCGGCAAGGATGTCCTGCACGATCCGCTGTGCGCCGAAGCCGAGTGCGGCACCGAGCACCGCCGCGGGCGCGACCAGACCGGTGACCGCGAAACCCAGCCGCCGCAGCACCTCCATGCCGACGAGGACATACACGACGGTCAGCAGCACCCAGGTGACCACCTGTGCCAGGGCGTGCCGATGTTTGGCCGCCTCGGTACGCACCAGTGCGTCGCTGCTGCGGAATCCGGCGTCGATCCTGCGGGTGATCCGATCCCGGACAAAGGTCGCGAAGCGGCTGAACAGCACCGCGCCGAGGATCAGCAGGATGATCTCTAGACCCGAGGACCGCAGCCAGGTGGTGATATCGGAGGACGTGGAGAAAGCCTGGGGTACGTCCAACTAGCTCGCCTGCTCTCGCATCCGCCAACGAATTCCGGATTCGATGAAACCATCGATATCGCCGTCGAGCACGGCAGTCGGATTGTTGACTTCATAGTTGGTACGCAGATCCTTGACCATCTGGTACGGGTGCAGCACATAGGAGCGCATCTGATTGCCCCAGGAGGCACCTTCGTTGGTCTTGAGCGCATCCATCTCGGCGCGCTCCTCCTGCCGCTTGCGCTCGAGCAGCTTCGCCTGCAACACCCGCATGGCCGAAATCTTGTTCTGCAGCTGGGATTTCTCGTTCTGACAGGTCACCACGATGCCGGTGGGGATATGTGTGAGCCGCACCGCGGAGTCGGTGGTGTTGACGCTCTGGCCGCCCGGACCCGACGAACGGTAGACATCGACCCGGACCTCGCCCTCGGGAATTTCGATGTGGTCGGTGGTCTCGACCACGGGTAGCACTTCGACCTCGGCGAAGGAGGTCTGACGGCGGCCCTGGTTGTCGAACGGGCTGATCCGGACCAGGCGGTGCGTGCCCATTTCCACCGAGAGGGTGCCATAGGCATATGGCGACTTCACCGCGAAGGTCGCGCTCTTGATGCCCGCCTCCTCGGCGTAAGAGGTGTCGTAGACCTCGACGGTGTACTTGTGTCGGTCCGCCCAGCGGATGTACATGCGCATCAGCATCTCGGCCCAGTCGGCGGCATCCACACCACCCGCGCCGGAGCGGATATTGACCAGCGCCTCACGCTTGTCGTACTCGCCGGAGAGCAGGGTGCGGACCTCCATGGCCTCCACATCGCTGTGCAGCGTAGCCCGCTCGGCATCGGCGTCGGCGAGGGCGGCCACTCTGGCCTCGCCCTCTTCTTCCTCGGCCAATTCGTACAGCACGGATAGATCGTCGAGGCGCTGGCGCAGTTCCTCGACCCGGCGCAACTCGCTCTGGGCATGCGACAGCTCACTGGTGACCTGCTGCGCATGCTCCTGGTTGTTCCACAGATCGGGGTCGGCGGCCTGGTGCTCGAGTTCATCGATCCGTCGACGCAGCTCCTCGACATCGAGGACCGACTCGACGGTCTTGAGTGTGGCGTCGAGTTCGGCGAGGTCAGCGGAGACGTCAGGATGCACGATGCTCAAGCCTACTGGGCGGGGTGAAGACGATGAAACACGCGGTGGTGTGGGGGTGCCGACCTCAGCCGGACACCGCTCGCAGCCCGCCGGGGCGGCGACCGGCGAGAGAGTCGAGGGCGGCGGCGGTGGCGTCGTCGGCGGGGAGGTAGACGATGAGCTGCTGATCGTCGTCGGCGGAGAGTTCGAGGGTTTCGTAGGTGAGGCGCAGATTGCCTGCCGCGGGGTGGGTGAGGCGGGTGGTGCCGGTGGCGGCGGCGAGGCTGGGGACGGATTCGACGCGGCGGGTGAATTCGGCACCGGCGGCGACGGTGAGTTCGTCGGCCAGGGCGGCGATATGCGGGTCGGTGCGGAACGGGCCCTGTTTCAATGCGGCGACCAGTTCGTCGGCGACGTGGTCCCAGTCGGGATAGGCGGTGCGGGCCCGCGGGTCGGTGAAGGCGAACAGGGCGAGATTGGCGCGGTGTTCGTGGTCGAGCAGTCCGATCGGCGCCATCAGGCGCTGATAGCCCTCGGTCCAGGCGAGCACCTCGCGCAATCGGTTGACGACCAGCGCGGGCGCGGGTTCCAGGCGATCGAGAACGGCGCGGACCGCTGGGCGCACCTCGCGCGGTGGTTGCGCACCGCCCATACAGCTGAAACCCGGATCGGAGCTCTTGGTGAGACGGTGCAGGTGGATGCGTTCGCTCGGGGTCAGGGCGAGGGCATCGGCGAGTGCGGACAG
The DNA here is from genome assembly GCF_040680135.1 of Nocardia sp. NPDC052112. Taxonomy (NCBI): domain Bacteria; kingdom Bacillati; phylum Actinomycetota; class Actinomycetes; order Mycobacteriales; family Nocardiaceae; genus Nocardia; species Nocardia sp. NPDC052112. Next base: position 10,775 of record NZ_JBFAWD010000042.1, read on the forward strand.
CACCGGCGGTGAGGGTCGCCGGTCGCGCCCCTGCTCGAGGCGGGTGATGTATTCGACACTCACACCGGCCAAGGTCGCCAGTTCGGCGCGACGCAGGCCGGGGGTTCGGCGGCGCGGCCCGGTCGGCAGACCGACCTGGGCCGGTGTCACCGCCTCCCGTCGGGTGCGCAGGAAAAGCCCCAACTCGTTGTCGCTCACTCCTCGACCGTACAAGCGCGGTCGGCGCCGAGGGTGTCCCTGCCACTACCACTCTTCGCGCGGTCTTCCTGGTCGCGATGCCGGGCCGCAGATTGGGACTCGAACAAATTCGACATCGAAGGAGAACACCATGTCCTTGAAGCTCGCGGTGATCATCGGCAGCGTCCGGGAAGGACGCTTCGCACCGACCGTCGCCAACTGGTTCGTCGAGGAGGCCGCCCGGCACGGACGGTTCGAGATCGACTTGATCGATCTGGCGCAGGCCGACCTGCCATTGGCGCTGCCCGCCGTTTCCCCGGCAATGGAGCCTGATCCGCAACGCCCGGCCGGGATGATCGACCTGAGCAAGCGGCTCGGTGCGGCGGACGCATTCGTCATCCTCACCCCGGACTACAACCGCAGCTACCCGGCCGCGCTGAAGGCCGCCATCGACTGGCATTTCACCCAATGGGACAGCAAGGCAATCGGTTTCGTCGGCTACAGCGGCGCGAGCGGCGGTCTGCTCGCCATCGAACACCTGCGGCAGGTCTTCAATGAACTCAACGCCCACACCGTGCGCAACTACGTCAGTTTTCCTCGCTACTACCTGCTCTTCGACGGCGAAGGCAAACTCGTCGACCCGACGGAACCCGCCGCGGCCGCGCAGGAAATGCTCGACCAACTCCACTGGTGGGCGAGTGCCCTCGCGGCCGCCCGCTCCATCCCCGCCGTCGCGTAGCCGGCAGCCGAGGTCGACGCATAAGCACTGACCGCCCGCATGCGGTCCGACCTATGCGAGACGGGCACTGCTCACGCAGCAGCGGGGAGGCGTCGGGCGGGACAGCGGGCGGACGATAGGGTTCGGGGGTGGCTGGATACTCCTCCGATCTCGAACTTGCGCTGCGGTTGGCCGATGAGGCCGATGGGATTACCCGGGGGCGGTTCGGGGCGTTGGATCTGCGGGTCGATGCGAAACCGGATCTGACGCCGGTCTCGGATGCGGATCTGGCGGTGGAGAAGGCGATACGCCAGGTCCTCGGGCAGGACCGGCCGGGGGATGCGGTGCTCGGTGAGGAGTTCGGCGGTGACGTCGAGTTCACCGGACGGCAGTGGGTGATCGATCCGATCGATGGCACCAAGAATTTCGTGCGACGGGTGCCGATTTGGGCGACATTGATCGCACTGCTCGACGACGGCGTTCCCGTGGTCGGCGTGGTGAGTGCGCCCGCGTTGGCGCGGCGATGGTGGGCGGCGACCGGTTCCGGCGCCTGGGCCAGCGTCGATTCCGCGGCGGCGAAACCGATTTCGGTCTCCGCGGTCGGTGATCTCGGTTCGGCCAGCCTCGCCTTCTCCAGTCTGTCGGGTTGGCGCGAGCGCGGTCTGCGCGAGAAGTTTCTCGACCTCACCGACGCGGTATGGCGAGTCCGCGGCTACGGCGACTTCTTCACCTACTGCCTGCTCGCCGAGGGCGCGGTCGATATCGCCACCGAACCCGAAGTCTCCCTGTGGGACCTGGCCGCCCTCGACATCCTCGTGCGCGAAGCGGGCGGCCGCTTCACCTCCCTCTCGGGCGTGCCCGGCCCACACGGCGGCGACGCCATCGCCACCAACGCCCTTCTGCACGACGCCGTCCTCACCCACCTGAACTGAGCCTCGAGCATGTACTGATGTCGAGCGGCCATTGCCATCAGTGCATGCTCAGTGACTTCTCCATCAGCACCACGTGGGTCGTGCCGTGGAATTGCGGGGGAAGTTCGGTTTCGCGGACTTCGGTGAAGCCTTGGTTGGTGTAGTACTTGCGGAGGACCGGGTTGTCGGCGGCGGTGTCCAGACGTTGTAGTGGGATGCCGTTTGCCAGCGTGCGGTTGGCACAAAAGCGCAGGATGCGGGTGCCGAGGTCGTTGCCGCGGAATTCGGGGGCGACCATGAGCCCGTGGATGTAGCCCGCCGGAGTATCGTCCTCGCCCCAGAATTCCGGGTCGCGCCAGACGATGCGGACGGCGGCGGCCAGGATCTCCGGGCTGTCGCGCCAGACGAACCATTCGCCGCGCTCGGCCTCCTCGGCCACCGTCGCGGCGGGATATTCGCCGGGCAGCCATTGGCCGATGCCGTTGTCGACCATCCACTGCGCGAGGCGATCACGCAGCTGGGCGATGTCGTCGGCATCGGCCGGAGTGGCCACGATCATCGGTGCGGGTTCGGGGGCAAGCGAGTCGGGTTCGGGCACGGTCTCTTTCTATCGCCTCGAATCGGCCGGAGTCAGGTCGATGCCTGCGGGCGGACGCATGCGACGCAGCGTCCCGTCCATGCTCGTCACGAACAGCGCCCACCCGTCACCGTCCCGAGCGATGCGCACGGAGGTGGCACCGTCTGGCGGATTGCGCAGCGGGCCGGGCTTGATCAGCCCGGTGATGATTGTGCAGCCAGTCCCGGTGGCCGGGTCGAGCTGGTAGACCGCGCCTTGGATGTGATCGGCGACGAAGAGCTGACCCGCGCGGGTCGCTTCCATATCGTCGGGCAGCGCAACCAGATCGGGAGCGCCGGCGACGACCGTCGGATTGTCGGGATCGTCGAGCGGGACGCGGAAAACGCGCAGCGTCATATTGTCGGTGTAGATCGACTTACCGTCGGGGGCGAGCGCCAGCCCATTGGACCACGGCACGTTGGACCAGGTCTTGGTGTACTCCCCGGTCGACGGCCGATACCGCGAGATGCCGGTCGGCGGGCCGGTGATGCCGATGGTGGCGAATACGAGGTCGCCGTCGGGTAATTCGAGCAGTCCGTTCGGACCGTTCAGCTCGGTGAGCAGAATCGTCAGCGCGCCGGTGTCGATGTCATAGCGCCGCAAGGTGCCCGGCGCCTCCGCCACACCATCGCCGGTGACGAAGTACACGGACCGTCCGACGACCCGTACGCCTGCCGGATGATCCAGACCGGTCACCAGTTTCTCGAACCTGCCCGCGGCATCGATATGAGCCAGGTAACCATCGACGATTCCGGTGACATAGAAACCGCCGGCCCCGTCGGTATCGAGATTCTCCAGATTCCCGACCCCGCTGACGATCGTCGTAACGTCCCACCCCTCCGCGCACGACCCGGCGGGCGGCTCCGCGCCGGCGGTCGCTCCGGAGATGATGCCCGCGGTAATCGCCGCGGTAAGCAGTGTTGTGCTCAGTCGCCGACTCCGCGGCCGTCTTGCCATGCGGCACAACCTAACAGCCGCGCTGGAATGTTGCCCGGGACGGACCGGCCGCCCCGGGCAACACGACTCACGGAACGAACAACATGGCGATCATATTGAGAACCCCGGAGACGAGCTGATCGACAATGCGAAGAACCATGACATCTCCTTACATGTGCAGCGGTATCAGCCTCGACGGAAAGACATAGCCGAGCACTGTGGACGGCACCTATGTAGATAGGCGTCGATCGGTCTTCGTTGCGGTCGGGCTCGTGGATGGCTTCATCCGGACCGTTCAGCTCAGATGTTTCGCCGCAGGCCACATTTCGGACAGGGGTACTCGCGGTTTGCGACAGATGAACAGCGGTCGGCCCTGTTCGTCGTTGTCGATGCCGAGACCGTTGTCGATCCGACCGGCGGGTTCGACTTCGGCGAAATACGGAGTCAGGTGGTCACGATCGAGGCCGACGGTAATGACCGCGGTGGCTGTATCACCGGGCGGGCCCCACCACCAGTAGGAGTTGTGGCCGCTGTGCGGAGTCGGCAGTCCGTACTCGCCGCCGAAGCGTTCGATAGCGCCCGCCTCGCCGTAGTTGTCGGTAAAGATGGCGATATCGGGTCCGAGCGTCGCCCGCACCTCGGCGATTCGGCGCACCAATTGCGGCCAGCCGATGGTTTCGCCGGCGTCGTAGTTGATCGCGAGGACCGGTGAATCCTTCAGTACCGCCACGGGTAATACCGGCAGGAACAGCACAGCCGAGACCATCGCGTTCACCGCGATCACCGAACCCACGGCCGTCCAACGGATTCGCCGACTACCCAACCAGGCGGCGACCGGTACGGCACCGGCGGCCAACAGCACCGGATACATCCCGCCCAGGTAATACGCCTTACCGCCGCTGACCAGGAATACGACGAACAGCACCGCATACGCGACCGGAAATGCGCGCCGACGCCGATCGCGCCACAGCCGCCAGAGCCCGAATGCCCACAGCGGCACCAGCAATGGACCCATCAGCCCGAATTGCGCCAGCACGAACGTCACCGGTGAATCCGAGGTTCCGGAGGATCCGCCCGCGATCGCCCGACTCATGTCCCACTGCGGCCAGCCATTGCGCCACTGCCACCACAGATATGGCAGCCAGATCACCAGCGCCAGCCCGACCGCCATCGGAAAGTATCCGGTGGCGAATATCTTTCGCGGGCCGACGAGCACCAGCGCGAGCACCAGCGCCGCCACCGGGAAGATCAGCAGCACCTTGTTCTGCAATCCGATCCCGACAACCAGCCCCACCCCGAGCCACCACCCACCGATACCGGCGCGCCCACCCAACCCCACCCGACCACCCGCACGCCCGCGCTCATCCGCCACCGCACGACCACTCGCACCCGCACGCTCATTCGGCGCCAGTCGGCCCCCATGCGCTTCCGCCACGTCACGACCGCCCGTACCCCCGCGCAATGTCGACGCCGACCGACCAGCCATTCCTGTGCGCTCATTCAGCACTGCACAACCCCCACCCGAATCCTCGCGCCCGTCCGTCATCGCACGACCACCACGCATGCCCCGGCCCGCATCCACCTCGGGTCGCCGCCCGGTTCGGTCGACCCCCCAGCCCTGCGGGTCGCGCAGCAATACCAGCACCAGCAGACATACCAACATCCACGCCGCCATATCGAACGACGCGGTACTCAGCAGGTGACCTATCCCCAGCACCATCGCAGCACTCGCGGCGGCAACCGACGCCAACACCTGGGCCCCGCGACCACCGCCGAGTTCGCGGGCCATCAGCCCCGCGGTAACAACAACAAGGGTCGCCGCCGCGATCGACGGAAGCCGCAGCAGCAGTAACGAATCGGCATCGATTGCCGACATCGCGCGGGCCAGTAGTGGGGTCAGTGGCGGCTGATCGGGGTAGCCCCGATCCAGATGTCTGCCCGCTGCGAGAAAGTACAGCTCGTCCCGGTGATAGCCGTAGCGCGTGGCGAATGCGGTGAGTAGTGCGGCGAACAGCACAGCGACGACGGACAGCTGTCGTCCCGCGATTGTGGGCACTTGTCCAGCCTGACACAGTTCGGCGACGTATTCTGCACCTCGACGCACTTCTTACTCTGGAGTAAGATAGTCTTACTCAGGAGTAAGATAGCCGGGGAACAGACCTCACCCACCCACCCGAGAAAACCAGGTGATGATGAGCACTCGAGACAGCGCAACGAAGCGACGTCCAGACACGTCCGCGGTCGGCCTGAACCACCCCAAACGGGACTGGATGGGCGCGGCAATGCGGGTGATGACGACCCTTACCGGGTCGGAGCTCGCCGAGAAGTACAACCTGCGCAAGCCGATCGAGCGGGTCACCTACGAAGGCACGAAGACCGGCTTCCGCACGCTCGGTGCCGCCACCCGCGCATTCGGCAGGGTCGCCGGTGGCGGCGCGCCGAAACGCTTGGCGGACAACGAGTCCAAGACCAAGGACTTCTTCGACCTGACCCCGAGCGACGAGCAGCAGATGATCGTCGAGACGGTGCGGGAATTCGCCGCGGAGATCCTGCGTCCGGCCGCCTATGAGGCCGATAGCGCCGCCAAGGCGCCGCGCGACCTGTTCGAGCGCGCCGCCGAACTCGGCATCACCCTGATCAATGTGCCCGAGGAGTTGGAAGGCGCGGCCGCCGAGCGCGGCGCGGTCACCAACTCGCTGGTCGCGGAGGCGCTCGCACACGGCGATATGGGGCTGGCGCTGCCGATCCTGGCGCCGAGCGGTGTGGCGATCGCCCTGTCCCAGTGGGGTACCGATGCACAGCAGCAGACCTATCTGCCCGCCTTCACCGGCGAGAATGTGCCGCAGGCCTCGGTCGTGATCAGCGAGCCGCGGGCCCTGTTCGACCCGTTCGCCCTGCAGACCAAGGCGACCCGCGTCCCAAGCGGCTACCGCATCAACGGTGTGAAGAGCCTGGTCCCGGCCGCGGGTGATGCCGAACTGTTCATCGTGGCCGCCGAACTCGACGGCCGCCCCGCCCTGTTCATCGTGCCGTCGGACAGCCAGGGTCTGGTCGTGGAGACCGATCCGAGCATGGGTCTGCGCGCCGCCGGCCTCGGTCGCCTGCTGCTCAACGATGTCGCCGTCGGCACGGACGCCATCCTCGGCGACGGCGATGCCATGACCCGTGCCGAGGAGTACGCCGACGCGGTGCGCCTGGCCCGGCTCGGCTGGGCCTCGCTGGCCATCGGCACCGGACAGGCCGTGCTCGATTACGTGATTCCGTATGTGAACGAGCGCGAGGCATTCGGCGAGCCGATCTCGCATCGCCAGGCGGTGGCGTTCATGGTCGCGAATATGGCGATCGAACTGGACGGCCTGCGGCTGGTGACCCTGCGGGGTGCGTCCCGCGCGGAGCAGGGGCTTTCCTACGCCCGCGAAGCGGCACTGGCCCGCAAGCTCGCCACCGACAAGGGCATGCAGATCGGCCTCGACGGCGTGCAACTGCTCGGCGGCCACGGCTTCACCAAGGAACACCCGGTCGAGCGCTGGTACCGCGATCTGCGGGCCATCGGCGTCGCCGAAGGTGTCGTGCTCGTCTGACCGGCTGATTCCTTACTTCCAGGAGATATCACCATGATCAATCTCGAACTCCCCAAGAAGCTGCGGGCCAGCGCCAACCAGGCCCATCAGGTCGCCCAGGAAATCTTCCGGCCGATCTCGCGCAAGTACGACCTCGGTGAGCACGAGTACCCGGTCGAGCTGGACACCATGGCCGCCATGGTCGAGGGCCTCGCCGATTCCGGCACCCAGAAGATCGGCGGCGCGGCCGGTGGTCGTTCCGATGCCGACGAGCATGCCACCGAGTTGCTCGGAAACTCCAACGGCGGCAATATGTCCGCACTGCTGAACGCGCTGGAGACCTCCTGGGGCGACGTCGGCCTGATGCTGTCGATCCCCTACCAGGGTCTCGGCAATGCGGCCATCGCGGCCGTCGCCACCGATGAGCAACTGAAGCGCTTCGGCAAGGTATGGGCCTCGATGGCCATCACCGAACCGTCCTTCGGCTCCGACTCGGCCGCCGTCACCACCACCGCCGTACTCGACGGCGACGAGTGGGTGCTCAACGGCGAGAAGATCTTCGTGACCGCAGGCCAGCGCTCCACCCACATCGTGGTGTGGGCCTCGGTGGACCGCAACCTCGGCCGTGCGGCGATCAAGTCGTTCGTCGTGCCGCGGGATGCTCCCGGACTTTCGGTGGCCCGGCTCGAGCACAAGCTCGGCATCAAGGCCTCCGATACCGCCGTACTGCTGTTGCAGGACTGCCGGATTCCGAAGGACAACATTCTCGGCAGCCCGGAAGTCAACGTGGAGAAGGGTTTTGCCGGGGTCATGCAGACCTTCGACAACACCCGACCCCTCGTCGCCGCGATGGCGGTCGGTGTCGCGCGGGCGGCGCTCGAGGAGTTGCGCGCCATCCTGAAGGACGCGGGCATCGAACCGTCCTACGACGTCCCGGCCAACAACCAGCCCGCGGCCGCCGCCGAATTCCTGCGGATGGAGGCCGATTACGAGGCGGCGTACCTGCTGTCGCTGCGCGCCGCGTGGATGGCCGACAATAAGAAGCCGAACTCCCTCGAAGCCTCGATGTCCAAGGCCAAGGCGGGCCGCACCGGTACCGATATCACCCTCAAGGCCGTCGAACTCGCGGGCACCATCGGCTACTCCCAGCGCACACTGCTCGAAAAGTGGGGTCGTGACTCGAAGATCCTCGACATCTTCGAAGGCACCCAGCAGATCCAGCAGCTCATCGTCGCCCGCCGCGTCCTCGGCAAGACCAGCGCCGAGCTGAAGTGATGCCGAACTAGCAAGTGCTACAGGGGAACCGGTGCGACTCGCGCCGGTTTCTTGTTTCCGCCCGACTGGAGGGCGATCGGGGCGGATGGCAAGGTTGTCCGCATGGGTGCAGATATTACTTCGCGCCGCTGGCTGATCACCGGAGCCAATAGCGGATTCGGCGCATCGTTCGTGCGGGCGGCGCTGGCGGCAGGCGACGATGTCATCGCGGCGGTGCGACGGCCGGAGACGATGGACGAGGTAGTCGCCGCAAATCCGGGTCGGATCACGGTGGTCGCCTTGGACGTTCGGGATGCCGATGCCGCCCGCCGCGCCGTCGAGGCCGCGGGGCGCATCGATGTGCTGGTGAACAACGCCGGGTACGGCATTGTCGGTGCGATCGAGGAGACCAGCGACGCGGAACTGCGCGATGTCATGGAGGTCATGTTCTATGGACCGCTGAACCTGACCCGGCTGGTGCTGCCGCAGATGCGCGAACGACGCAGTGGCGCAATCGTTCAGGTGAGCAGCATGGGCGGCTTTCTGTCGTTCGCGGGTGTCGGCGCATACTCCGCCGCCAAGGGTGCGCTGGAGCTGGCTTCGGAAGCCCTGGCCGCCGAGGTGAGTTCGCTCGGGATTCGGGTACTGATCGTCGAACCCGGTTCCTTCCGAACCTCTTTCGCCGGACCGGCGCTGCGCATGAGCGCCGAGATCGCCGATTACGCCGACACCGTCGGCAGCACTCGTGGCAACCTCGCCGACAGCGATCAGCAGCAAGAGGGCGATCCGGAGAAGGCCGCCGCGGCCGTTGTGGCGGTGCTGAGCATGGCCGAACCGCCGCTGCGGTTGGCACTCGGCGCGGACGCGGTCGGTGCGATCCGCGGCAAGCTGGCCGCGGTCGCCGACGACCTGGACGCCACCGCCCACCTCGGCCTCACGACTGCGGTCACCGAGAATTCATGATTGTTCGCGGCACCCGCCGAAAGCGGTGAAGTAACGCACGGTATCTTGCCAGCTGAGAATCAGCGGACGAATTCCATCGAGCAGTACCAAGAACCCCAACAGGAGACTGGTTATGCACAGGCTGGGTTTGATACGTCGCTTCACCGCCGCGGTCGCGGCCACCACCGCATTCATCGTCGTCTTCGCGGGTCATGCCACGGCCGAGCCGACGACATTCGACTGGAATGCGGCCACACAGCAATTGCGTAAGGCCGCCATCGGAAATCCCGGCGCCGAACAGGCCGTGGCTCGGCTGCTGGCATCCGGACAGGTCGCCACTCGGGTGGCGTTGCCCGCACAGCCGTTCCAGATCCCGGCGCAATCCGACATCGGGCGCGGTGACGGGCCGGGCGTATACGGATCCGGCGTCGCGCTCGGCTACGACGGGTTCCGATTCGGATTTTTCGGCGGACCGGGCGCGATCGCACCGAATCAGGCCGGGGCCAGGCTCGAGGTCCTGTGGGTCAATCTGTCCAATGGCCGCAGCGGCACCGAGGTGATCTCCGAGCACAACGACGCCACGGTCGACACCACCATCCGCACCCGCCCGCTCGACACCGGTGCCGGTGTCATCGTCGGCGCGGTCTACGGCACCCTCTTGCACCGCTGGCCCGTCCCGGTCAGCGACGCCAACCCGGACGGTTTCCAATACAAACTCGCAACCATCTCGATCCCGTCGTTCGGATCCGTCTACAACTGACGATCAAGCGAAAGCCCGGCACGGAGATCCGTGCCGGGCTTTCGCTTCGCATCAACTAGCCATTGCCAGCATTTACGTAACTCCGTAGATTTGCGCTCGTGAGCGTGGAGGACCGACTAGCGAAGCTCGAACGCCGACTCGCGGCCAAGGACCTCATCAAGGATGGCAGCGGGCAAGCGAGTGGATCCGCCCCGCAAGGTGGATGGGCGCTGCGGCGGCTTCATGAAGAGTTCGCGAATGCGGACCAGCGCAATGGCGGGGTGATGTTCGCCGGTTCGGGCTCATTACCGAGCATGGAACAGTTCGACTGGCAGGTCCAGTTCAGTACCGATGACATCGTCGGCTACGACTGGGACGATGCCGCGGAATGCCTCGCCGCCCTTGGCAGTCCGGTCCGCCTGCGCATTCTTCGGGAGATCCTTCGGGGCAGCAGAACTGCCGCCGAACTCACAGACCTCGGCGAGGTAGGCACCTCTGGCGAGATCTACCACCATCTCCGTCAACTAGCAGCTACCGGCTGGCTGCACACCGTTGGCCACGGCCACTTCGAAATCCCCCCGAGTCGGGTCGTCCCTTTGCTGGTCGCGCTGGCTACCGTGCGGAGGTGACCGAGCTCGAGTGGAACCGGTGGCGGGAGCTTCGCGTTCGGGTGCCGTGGTTTCCACGTGATCATCTGTCCAGCCCGCCTGGCGTCAGATGTGATATGAGTCATAGCGCTGATACGGTTGGTGAGACAGAACGGTGGTTCAGATCGCTTGGGCGAGTGCCGACGCGAGTTGCTGGTAGAGGTGGTCGACGATGAAGTTGGCGCATGCGCTGGAGGTTGTGAAGGCACTCGGGGTGCTGCGGGCGCGCGGGGTGAGCGATCCCAAGAAGCCGCTGGAAACCCTGCGGACGGCGAAGGAATCGCAGGTCTACGGGCCGCAGGCGACCTTGATTCGGCATTCGGCGCGAGTCGCGCCCGATGCACCTGGACTGGTCGACGAGCGCGGCGAACTGACCTATCGACAACTCGACGAGCAGTCGACGGCGATCGCGCGCGGGCTGCGCACGAATCTGACCGAGGGTTCCGTGGTCGGTGTGCTGGCCCGCGACCATCGCGGCCTCATCCTGGCGATGGCCGCGGCGGGCAAACTCGGCGTGCGGGTCGCGCTGATGAATACCGGCTTCGCGAAACCGCAATTCGCCGAGGTGTGCGAGCGGGAGCAGGTCAAGGCGGTCCTGCACGACAGTGAATTCCTCGGCCTGCTCGACGCGCTGCCGCCAAGTCTGCCGCGCTACCTCACCTGGGTCGACGAGGGTACCGAATTGCCCGAAGGCGCGCAGACTCTCGACGATCTCATTGCCGCCAACTCGACCGCCGACCTGCCCGCCCCGTCCAAGCCGGGCGGTTTCGTCATCCTCACCAGCGGCACCACCGGCTTGCCGAAGGGCGCGCCGCGCAGCAAGGTGACCCCGCTGGCCACCGCGCAGATGGTGGACCGGATTCCGTTTCCGGTCAGGGGAGCTCAGGTCATCGTGTCGCCGATCTTCCACAGCACCGGTCTCAGCACCTACCTGGTCGGCTCCGCGATGAGCAATAAGGTGGTGGTGCGCCGCCGCTTCGACGCCGAGGCCACGCTGCAGATGGTGGCCGATCACAAGGCCGAAATGCTGGTCGCGGTGCCGACCATGCTGCACCGGATGACCGAACTGGCACCGGAGATCCGCGGCAGATACGACACCACCTCGCTGAAATGCATTCTGCTCGCCGGTTCGGCGCTCTCGCCGGAACTGTGCGTCAAGGCCACGCAGATCTTCGGCCCGGTGCTGTACAACCTGTACGGCTCGACCGAATGCGCCGTGGCCACCGTCGCGAATCCGGACGATCTGGCCATCGCGCCCGGCACCGTCGGCCGAGCGCCGATTACCTGCGAGGTCCGGCTCTACGACGATAACGACAAGCAGGTCAGCGCGATCAACACGACCGCACGCATCTTCGTGCGCAGCGGTGCGCCGTTCGAGGGCTACACCGACGGCAGGCATAAGCAGATCATCGACGGCTATATGTCCAGCGGCGATGTCGGCCACTTCGACGAGCACGGGCTGCTGATGGTGGACGGCCGCGATGACGACATGATCGTCTCCGGCGGCGAGAACGTCTTCCCGCAGGAGGTCGAGAACCTGCTGTTGGAGCGACCCGATGTGTTCGACGCGGCGGTCGTCGGCGTCGACGACGCGGAATTCGGTAAGCGCCTGCGCGCCTTCGTGGTTCCCGAGGCCGGTCACGCCCCCGACGGCGAGGAGATCAAGGCCTACGTCAAGGAGAATCTGGCCCGCTACAAGGTGCCGCGCGAGGTCGTCTTCCTCGATGATCTCCCGCGCAACCCCACCGGAAAACTGCTGCGCCGGGTGCTCGTGGAGTACGAAGTCAACGCATAGATCTGGGCAGCCATCGGACGACTGAGATACATGACACAGCGAGTCACAGACGCTTGCTATTGTTAGCGACAGCACTGGATCTCGAGGTTGCGGTCCACCTCACCCCCGGTCCCGGTGGGTGGACCGCGGAAGGCGTTGTCGAATGTCTCTATCCCTGCCTGCGTTGAACGACTCCGTCCGGAAAGCGGGCGATTTCGCCCAGGGCGTGAACGTCATGGTCAAGCGGCATTTGTTCAATCCGCTCCGACCCGATCACGCGGCACGGTCCGCGTTCAATGTGCTCAAATTCGGCCCGTTCGCCGGTGTCGTCATGCACGCGGCGCAGACCCGACCGGATGCGGCAGCCATTGTCGACGAGCGCGGCGAGGTCAGCTTCGGCCAGCTCAACGACCAGTCCAGTGCGCTGGCCCGCGGATTCGAAGCCCACGGCATCAAACCCGGTGATGTGGTGGCGCTCCTGGCGCGCGACCATCGCGGCATGGTGCTGAGCCTGCTCGCGACCGGCAAGCTCGGTGTGCGCACGGTATTGATGAATACCGGCTTCGCGAAACCGCAGTTCGCCGATGTGGCCGCGCGCGAGAACGTCAAGGCCGTGCTGCACGACAGCGAATTCGTCGACCTGATGAGCGCGATCCCGGCCGAGATCCCGCGGGTGCTCACCTGGGTGGACGAGAAGGACAATGTCGATCCATCGGTCCCGACCATCGAATCGCTGATCCAGGGCCGCTCCACCGCGCCGGTGCCCGCACCCGCCAAGCCCGGCGGCACGGTCATCCTCACCAGCGGCACCACCGGAACGCCGAAGGGCGCACCGCGCGATCGGGTCAGCCCGTTCGCCTCGGCCCAATTCGTCGACCGGGTACCGCTGCCCGATAACGGAACCATGATCATGGCCGCGCCGATCTTCCACGGCACCGGACTTTCCCAGTTCACCCTGGGGCTTGCCCTGGGCAACCGGGTGATCTTCCAGCAGCGTCGGTTCGATCCGGCGCAGACGCTCGCGAATATCCAGCGGTACCAGGCGGATTCGCTGGTCGTGGTGCCGACCATGCTGCAGCGCATCCTCGATCTCGGCGACGAGGTGCTGGCCGAGTACGATCCGCGCAGCATCAAGGTGATCTTCGCGGCGGGTTCGGCCATCGCACCCGATGTCGTCACCCGCACCCTCGACTACTTCGGCGACAGCCTCTACAACCTGTACGGCTCCACCGAATGCGCGGTCATGACCGTCGCCACGCCGGAGGATCTGCGCAAGGCCCCGACCACCGCGGGCAAGGCACCGGTCGGCATCCGGATCGTGCTGCTGGACGAGAACCGCAAGCCGATCACCGAACCGAATGTGACCGGCACCATCTTCGTGGACAACGGTTTCGCCTTCACCGGCTACACCGACGGCCGCACCAAAGAGATCGTCGACGGCATGATGAACAGCGGCGACGTCGGACATTTCGACACCGAGGGCCTGCTCTACATCGACGGCCGCGACGACGACATGATCGTCTCCGGCGGCGAGAACGTCTTCCCGCTCGAGGTGGAGAACCTGATCGCAGGCCGCGACGATATCTTCGAGGCCGCGGTGGTCGGCGTGGACGATCGCGAATTCGGCAAGCGGTTGCGCGCGTTCGTCGTTCCCGGTCCGGACTCCAAGCGTGACGCACAGGAGATCAAGGATTACGTCAAGACGAATCTGGCGCGGTACAAGGTGCCGCGCGAGGTGATCTTCCTCGATGAGCTGCCGCGCAATGCGACCGGCAAGTTGCTGCGCAAGCCGTTGATCGAGATGGAAATCGACGCGGACTGATTTCGGCTTTCGGATTTCTTCCATCCGGAAACTCGACGCATCCCATGAATTCCGGACCGCGCTCGGGGTGGGAATCGGCGGGTAATTCGTCGGCTATCATCAGCGCGTGAGTATCGAGCTCGGCCCGGCCGCTGCGGGGCAACGCAGCGCCGTCGCGCGAGTGCGCGGCGCATGTGCCGGCTCGATCTCCGGTGCCATATCCGTTGCGGCCCACGGGTGGGCCGCAGGTGGGATGCCGCCGAGCAGTACCACGCTCGCGCTCCTCGCCGCCGCTTCCGCCGTGGTCGGCGCGCTGGTCGCCGGGCTCGCGCCACTCCGCGACACCTCGATCGGGCTGATTTCGGTGCTCGTCGCGGGTCAGCTGCTCGGACACGTCACCATGGGCTGGAGTTCCGGGCATATGCATCACGGCGATGCCCAGCTCACGCCCGGTATGGTCGCCGCGCACGTCGTCGCGGCCGTGCTCGCGGCGGTGGTTATCCGAGGTGCGGAGGCCGCATACCGAATCGGCTGTGCGGTGCTGTCGCGGGTGCTGCCGATGCGGTATCACCCACCCGCCATACCCGGCCCGGTCTCACTGCGCCTGACGCATCGCGATCGTGTTGTCCTGCGCATATTCGCCGCGGAATCGCTGCGCACGCGCGGTCCGCCGCTCGCGTTCGGTCACTGATATTCCTCACCCGGTGCGCGGGCTCTGCTCGTGCGTCGTCGTTGTCGCGCAACACCTTTGCGAGGGCGAGATTTCGTACCAGGTGAATTCGGTTCCCTGGAACGACGGTTCGCCGGTCGGCATAACCGCCGAGCCGGGACTTGCCTGATTGTTGCGCGGTGCGCTGCTTGCCCGGCGAACGCCGGTATCCGCTGTCCGTCACGAGTTTCGCCACTCCGATGGGCGTCGCGGCGGATTCCGACGACTACTCGCCCATTGCGGACGGCCGACGGTCTTCCGGGTTCTTCCGAACTCCAGAAACGAATAATCATGAGCATTACCGACACCAGTCCGCCGGATGCCGAATCATCGGATCCGACAAAGGAAACGCGGATACGGTCGCACAACGGCCGCTATCCCCTCGCGATGCGATTGCATTTCTATGCGGGCATCTTCGTCGCACCGTTCATCCTGATCGCCGCGGTCACGGGAGCGCTCTACGCCGTCTCCCCGACCTTGGAATCGATTACCTCGCACGACCTGTTGCGGGTCGAACCAAATGGCGAAATGCGACCGCTGTCCGAACAGGTCACCGCGGCCGTCGCCACCCAGCCGACGCTGAAGCTGGTCGCGGTGGCCCCGGCACCCGAGGCCGACGACACCACCCGCGTGCTGTTCGACGACCCGGCGCTCGGCGAGTCCGAACGGCGTGCGGTCTTCGTGAACCCGTATACCGCACAGCCGGTCGGCAGCGATGTGGTCTATGGCAGTTCGGGTGCGCTCCCGATGCGCACCTGGATCGATCGGCTGCACCGTGATCTGCACTTGGGCGAACCGGGACGCATCTACAGCGAGCTCGCCGCCTCCTGGCTGTGGGTCGTGGCGCTGGCCGGTCTGGTGCTGTGGATCCGTCGGGTGCGCGGGCGCCGCAACCGCACTTCCGCCGCCTGGCTGCTGGCACCGGACGGTTCCCAGAAGGGTCGCGCTCGCTCGATGAATTGGCATGGGGCCGTTGGCGTTTGGATCATGCCGGTGATCCTGCTGCTATCGGCGACCGGAATGACCTGGTCGACCTATGCGGGCGAGAACATCACCGAACTGCGCGAGCAGCTCAGCTGGACCACACCCGCGGTGCGCACCGCGCTGCCCGGTGCGACCACGCAGGAGCACGCCGGGGGCGAGCACCACGGCGGCGGGGACCACGCGCCCGCGCCGGTCGATATCCCGACCCGGATCGCCCAGCTCGATGGGGTCTATGCGGTGGCAAGGGCCCATGGCATCACCCAGGGCTCCGAGATCACCGTGCCGGCCAAGTCCGACGTGGCCTTCGCGGTGAAGGAACGGCGCATGCCGGGCACCTACACCGTCGATGCGGTCGCCGTCGACGGCGCGACCGGCACGGTCACCGACCAGCTCGCCTACGCCGACTGGCCGATCATGGCCAAGCTCACCAACTGGGGCATCCAATTCCACATGGGCCTGATGTTCGGCCTGCTCAACCAGTTGCTGCTGCTCGTGGTGATGATCGGGCTGATCGTCGTACTCGTGCTCGGCTACCTGATGTGGTGGCAGCGGCGGCCGACCCGCCGTACTTCCCGGTTCGCCATCGGACGTGCACCACGTCGCGGTGCGTTGCGCCAGACCTCGCCGTGGCTGGCAGTGCCCATGGTGGCGGCCGCGCTGGTCGTCGGCTGGTTCGTGCCGCTGGTCGGGCTGAGCCTGCTCGCGTTTCTCGTCGTCGACGTCCTTGTCGGTCTCGTGACACGCCAGCGCGCCACGACCTGATTACCAACTGAAACCGCCGGGGCGTGAGGGGCTCCGGCGGTTACCGATTCGACCTACCGAACGTCAGAGGTACGGCCGTCGTATCGCCATGCCTCGAACAGACAGGATGCACCGATCTCATGAAGATCAATACGTTCGCCCTGGCCGCCGCATGCACGGCGACCGCGGTGGGAATTGCCGCCGGCGCGAGCTCCGCCGAACCGATCGAGGCCGCCGACCGGATCAACTTCACCGCCCATGCCACCGACACCCAGGCGGTCATCACCACCGATTCCGGGTCGCTGGTCGTCGAGGACGGCGCACTGAAGATCAAGGCCGCCAACGGAACAACCGTGGCGGGCACCCCGCTCACCTTCCGTGTCGACGACTTCGAATTCCCGGTCGCGGCCGAAGTCGCCGATAACACCGCAACTCTCACGCCGCAGTTCGATATCGCACGTGCGGTCTATAAGCCGGTCGCACTGCCGTACGAGGACAAAGCGCCCTGGAAGACGGAATACGATCGCGAACAAGCCGCCTGGTCCCGCATGACCAGCACCATCGGCATGGGCGCCACCATCGGCACCCTGGTCGGCGGCATCGGCGGCGGTGCCATCGGCTGCGTGCTCGGCGGTATCGCCGGCGCGACGGTCGCCTCGGCCACCATTGTCGGCCTGTTCGGTCCGTTCATTCCCGCCGCCGCCATCGGCTGCCTGGGCGGCATCGTCGCCGTCGGCGCACTCGGTGTGCTCGCGGGCCAGATCCTGGTGACTGCACCGGTTGCGATCGGCGCGTCGATCCAGTACCTCACCACGGTCAATTCGCCTTTCCAGGGGAAATAGCCGGGCATCGCGCCGATCGAGCGCGTTGCGAGCGGGCGAGGCTCCCGTTGTCCCGACACCGGGGGCCGCACCCGCGGCGGAGGTCGTCTTCGCCGACTCAGCGATAGGTGTATGCGTCGACGACCCGTTTTACCTTCTCCAAGGCTTCGCGCAGGGTTTCCGGATTTGTCGAGCCGAGAGCCAATCGGAGCGCGTGTGGCACGTGCGCGGATGTGGCGAACGGTTCCGCCGTGGACACCGCCACCTGCTCGCGCATGAGCGCGGCCGCCACCTGATCGGCTCGGACATCCTCGGGCAGCGGGAGCCAGAGGAAATACGACGACGGATGGCTGACCTGAGGTAACCCCGCGAGCACGTCGCGGGCGATCGCCTGCCTGATCCGGGCGTCATCGCGCTTTTGCGTCTCCAGACCGGCGACCGTGCCGTCGTCGAGCCAGCGGCACGCGATTGCTGTCATCAGCGCGGGCGCATTCCAGGTGGTGACCCGGATCGAGCGCTCGATGGCGGGTACCAATGTGCTTGGGGCAGCGATGAATCCGAAGCGCAGGCCGGTCGCGACGTTCTTGGAGAGTCCGGAAACGTGGAGCGTCCTTTCCGGTGCGAGCGCCGCCAGTGGGGGTGGCGGTTGCTCGGCCAGGAAGGCATATGCGGCGTCCTCGATGATGAGCAGTTCGTATCGTCGCGCGATCTCGACCAGCTGCGCACGGTGCTGCTCCCCGGTGACCCAACCCAGTGGGTTGTGCAGTGTCGGCATTGTGTAAACGGCACGAACCCGCCGCGTCGCGCAGAGTTGTTCGAGGGCGTCGAGATCGGTCGCGCGACCCGCCGCGGGCAGCGGTGCCAATTCCAAGCGGAGCGCGTTGGCGAGCACCTTGAAGCCCGGATAGGTCAGGGCATCGGCCGCTACCAGATCTCCTGGCTGCAGCGTCGCCATGGCGGTGACGGCCAGTCCGTGTTGAGCGCCGTTGACGATCAGCACCTGATCGCCGCCGACCGCCAACCCGTTGCGCCGCAGATGGCGGGCTACCGTGGTCCGCTCGTCCGGGCGCCCGCCATGGGGTTGGTAGCGCAACAGGGCCTCCAGGTCGCCCGAGGACGCCAGCTGACGCAAGGCCTTCCGCAGCATGTCGGCCTGCCCTGGCAGTGCGGGGTAGTTGAAGTTGAGATCCACCACATCCGCCGCAGCCGCGTGCAGGTCGATGCCATGGCTGGGCGGCAGCGCGATCTCGCGGACAAAGGTGCCTCGACCGGGTTCCCCGCTCACCAGCCCCATGGCCTCGAGCTCGGCATATACCCGCGACGCAGTCACCAATGCCAGTCCCTCCCTGGCCGCGAGTTGACGATGGGTCGGCAGCCGCGTCCCGGACGCCAACCGCCCTGTTCGAATGTCGGACGCCAACGCGTCCACGATGCCCTTGTATCTCGCGACTGCCATGCCCGAATTGTATGCATGACAATTTCTTGATTGTATTGGATCGAGGTCATACGGTGCCCGGTAACAACCGGGAAAGGCAACCGTCATGCATATCGCGATCCTTACCTTCGATGGCTACAACGAACTCGACTCACTCATCGCGCTCGGCGTTCTCAATCGCGTGGAGTCCGATTGGCGGGTATCGATCGCCTGTCCGACGCAGCGAGTCCGTTCGATGAACGGTGTGGTCATCGAGTCGATGGCCACCCTGACGGACGCCAGCGCCGCGGATGCGGTCATCGTGGGCAGCGGCGCGCGGACCCGCGACGTTGTCGCCGACCAGAAGCTGATGGCCCAGTTGCGACTCGACCCGTCTCGGCAACTGCTGGCCGGACAATGTTCCGGGACACTGGTGTTGGCCGAACTCGGACTGCTAGACGGCGTTCCGGCGTGCACCGATCTGACGACCAAACCGTGGGTCCAGGCGGCCGGAGTGGACGTGCTCGAGCAACCGTTCTTCGCCAGGGGCAATGTCGCCACCGCAGGCGGCTGCCTCGCATCGCCCTACCTCGCAGCCTGGATGATCGCCCGCCTGCACAGTGTCGAAGCGGCCGAAAGCGCTCTGCACTACGTCGCCCCGGTCGGCGAGAAGCAAGACTACGTGGCACGCGCGCTGCGCAACATCACACCGTATCTGCACGGGGAACCGGCCACCGTATCGGCCGGGCGCGACCGCTGACGATATTTCGCGACAGTACCGTTGCTACATATTCGCTGAGGTTCGGAATCTTGTCTGATACCGGGCGGATTCGGTGGTGGCCTGTGAATCTGTCGGTGCGGTACGGCATCATCTGTGCACGCAGCCATCCACGAATACCGCTCGGAGTGCCACCATGCCGTCCCCACGAACAAAACCACAGCCGTTGTCGGACACTGAGATTCAGCAGATCGCCACGGATATCGCCGGCGGCCGCCCGCCGATGGTGTGGTTCACCGCGGCCGCGGTGGGGGTGGCGGAGGGACGATCCGGCAAGGTGGTCGAGATCGGTGATCGATCCGAGAGTGACTTCCTGCGGGTCAAGCCGACCGGATCGAAGGATGTACTGTCCTTTTCTCCGACCGAAGTGACGTTGACCAAGCCGCCGCGGGATAAGGCGGCAAGCACCAGCTCTGCCCAGCCGAAGTCGACAACCAGGAAGGAATCCACTGTGACCCAGCCGGCGACCTTGACGAGCCCCGCACCACCGGCCCCGAGCCCCACCCCGACCGCGGCCCCGAAACCCGTTGCCCCCGCATCGGAACCGGCAAAACCGGCGACACCCACCGCGACTACGAAGCCCCCCGCGGCGAAGGCGACCGCCGCGCGGAGCAAGGCGAAGACGCCGGAGGTCACGGTGACGCTCACCGGTACCGCGGACGGCGAATGGTCGGTCGATGTGGTCAGCGGCAAGAAGAAGTCCGTGCGCGGTTTGCCGGTGACCAGTTCCGCGGTGGCGCAGGCGGCCAAGGTGCTGCATCCAGAGGTGGCCGAGGTGGTGGCCGGAATCCTGGAGGCGGCCAGGGTGGTCCAGGAGTCCAAGGTGCAGCAGTTACAGGCCGAGCTGGAGGAAGCGCGGCGACTGCTCGACGAGCTCTCGGACTAGACCGCGGTGCTGGCGGATCGACCGCTGGCGTTATGGGGCCGGCCGCTCGGGCGCCAGATCCGGCGTCCCGAGTCGGCGGCGTTGTGCCGCGGCTCCGCAGCATTGCGCAGATCGTCGTGGAACGCGTAGCCGAGCGAGTACTCCTTCGCGTGGTACATCGCCGAATCGGCATCCCGGATGAGGTCGTAGATGGTGTCGTCGGAGCTGCGCGGGCTGCCACAGGCCAGACCGACACTGGCGGTGATCGGAATTTCGCCCGCGCTCAGCTCGAACGGCCGAACGAAGGCGCCGAGTAGTCGCTCGGCGAGCATGGCGGCCTCCTGCCGGTCGAGCGGTGCGAGCACCACGAATTCGTCACCGCCGTAGCGGGCCACCACGTCGTCGCGCCGGATGATGTGCCGGATCCGGGATGCCGCATTGGCGATCAGCTCGTCGCCGACCGCGTGGCCATAACTGTCATTGACCATCTTGAAGCCGTCGAGATCGATGAACAGCAGACACAGCGGCCGCTCGATCCAGTGCTCACGGTTGCGATTCAATGCGCGCAGCAGCGCGGACCGGTTCAGCAAGCCGGTGAGCATGTCGTGATCGGCCTGGTACTGTGCGCGCCGTTCGCTGCGCGCGCTGCGGACAATCGCGCGTTCGCTGCGCACCAGCACACCGATGAGCAGCAGCGCGCACAGTGACGAGACCACCACCCGATCGAGGGTGTCCAGACTGGAACCGACCACGGGGATCAGCGAGGCCATGATCAATGCGACCGCGATGAAGCTGGCCCGCTGTCGCGCATGGTGTGGGTGAATCCGCCGCGGCGCACCGAGACTCGCCATGGTCGGATGCAGTGCCGCGACGCCGACGATCGGATAGGCCACCAGCAGCGGCACCAGCAACAGCTCGTGCGCGACGGGTGCTTGGCCGACGGCGTCGAGGCTGTAGCCGAAATCGCCGATCAGCACGAAGATCAACCCGACGTGCAGCAGCCGCAGCGAGGTCTCCGAACGGGTCGCGGTCGCCATCGAATGCGCGACCAAGCTCAGCAGCAGTGCGTCGAGCACCGGATAGGTCGCGGCCACCAGAGTGTCGGCGGTGGTGTCGTGCGACTGCAGGATCGGCGAGATCAGAAAGGTCCACGAAGCGAGCAGCGCGCCGAGGCCGATGAGCGCCGAGTCGAGCATCAGATCGTAATTGGGCCGGACCTGGCGTGGGCGCAACCACAGCGCCGCGGCCACCCCTGTGCCGAAATAGCCTGCGAGCGTGAACAGGTCATCGATCGGGTGCAGCGCGTGGCCGTCGATCTCGCGGGCGGCCGTACCCACGGCGAACAGTACAGACGACGCCGACAGCAGATACCATGGCAGCGGCCGCTCGGGACGATATCGCCGCAGACCGATGCAGATCATGGTGAGCGCGCCGAGCACCACGGCAGCCATGGTCAGCAGCGACAACGGCCGGACATCGAGGTGGAGCAGCACCGCGAGGGCGATTGCGGTCAGTGCGAAAAGTGCTGTGCACCACCGCATTTCGAGGCGGTGTCGGACGGTGGTCGACTGCTCTGCACGGACGGTCATCAGCCCCCCTTGGTCGCTCCATCCCCAGTGAACCGCGCCGCGTAGTAGGTCTGCGAATCCTCCACCGCGACCTCGACATTCGCCTCCTGCTCATCGAGCACCGCTCGAATGCTGTCGGCGAAGGAAAACCGAGTGTTGTTGTACGAGCAGATGTCCCAACCGACCGCCGCGCGTTCGGCCACCAATACCTGGACAACTGATTTGATCATGGCATGGAAGGCCGCCCCCTGTCGCGCACTTGGCGCAACAAGGGTGAAACCCGCGTAGTAGATCGCATCGCGCGCCGCATGTTCGGGATAGCGCGCGGCGAAGTACTCCGGGCTGATCCACGGAACGGTCTCGAGATGTTTGGTCAGCGTGGTCACGCCGATGGGTTCGCCGGTCGCGGTGCGCGCGACATGTTTGGCGACCCGCGGGTCGATCATCTCCGCGCGGAATTCGGATCGGTGCAGCACCTGCCTGGCAATGGCCTTGGTGCGCAAGGGTCCGAAGGCCTCCTCGTACAGGAGGTGGAACATGTCGATCCGGTCGTCCGGAATGGTCGATTCGATGGTCACCACCGTTAGTCCGCTCAGCACACCTGTCGCCCGAGCACCCCTTATCGAATCGCTGCGCAGTGTTGTCATTGTCGTCCCCACGGTGTGGTGTGGTGCGCCGCGAGCACCAGCGCGCAGGGCGGCGTGCCATCGGAGCGGGCCTCGGTGGTGCACAGGTGGATCGGGCCGAAACGCTCCGGCCGATTGCGGGTCATATCGGTCAGGCTGGCGCGGATCAGCGCGGCGACCCGCGTGGCCGTCTCGGCCTCGTGCTCGACGAAAAGTCCGGCGCCGGAACCGTCGTCACGCAGCACCCAGCCGATGCCTGCGCCGGCGCGCTCGTCCGCCGCATCCGCATGCTGCGCGGCGTAGACACGATAGCGCCGGTCGCCCCAGGGGATCGGCTTGCGGACCCGACCGGTGCGGGCCAGGACGGCACGCGGCGGGATGACCGATGACAGGCGGATCAAGTTGGCATCACCCACTCCCAGGTCACGCAGTGCCGCATCGAAAGCCGACATAGCCGTCGAGCCGACCCCTGTCGCCGCGCCGATCTCGATCGTCAGTGGAGCTCCGGAGTCACGCTGATCGCCGCGGTCCGGCCTGCCTGTGGGCGGGAGTAGTCGATCGATCCACTGCAGCCCGAGTAGGCCGCCGCGTGGGGTTGTCAGAACCATAATGCCCTCCCGTAACCGTCGACCGGATTATTTAGGCCGGTATTGCGTCAAATTCGACTGTGCGTCAAGGCGATCGGTCACGCATCCGCGTGGGTCGAAAGACATGTTCCGGCGGCGTGTCTCGTAGGGTGTGGTGCCCGGGGTTGCCGGGATGACATGCGTGGGCACTGGCAATGCGACGAAGTGAGGAATTCGTGCCGAAGTGGGTGGCGCCGGGGCGGGTCAACATCATCGGTGAACACACCGACTACAACGATGGTTTCGTGCTGCCCATCGCATTGCCGCTGGTGGTCGAGTGTCGAGCGGAGGTGCGAACCGACGGCCGGGTCCAGGTGGTCTCGCGGCAGCGGCCGGGTGACACGGTGCTGGTCGCGGTGGGCGAGCTTGCCGCCGAACGCGATCGGGTGCCCGGATGGTCGCGGTATCCGCTGGGCGTTGTGTCCGAATTCGCCCGGCGCGGATATGCGCACGGCGGTATCGATCTGGAGTTGGACGGCGCGGTGCCGATCGGCGCCGGATTGTCGTCCTCGGCGGCGCTGTCGTGTGCGGTGGCCGTCGCACTGCGAGATCTGTTCGCGCCCACCGTCACCGATCGGGAGTTGATCGACCTCGCCCGCGCCGCCGAGAACGACTACGTCGGGGTGCCGACCGGACTGCTCGATCAGTCCGCATCGATTCTGTGCATGGCGGGGCATGCGTTGTTCCTGGATGTGCGCCGATTGGTCGCCCACGACGGTGTCGCGCACGAACAGATTCCGTTCGATCTCGACCGGTTCGGACTGGAATTGTCGGTGATCGATACCGGACAGCCGCACGCGCTGATCGATGGTGGTTACGCGCGGCGGCGCGCCCAATGCGAGGCCGCCGCCGCGGCACTCGATGTGCCCGCGCTGCGCGATATCGAATCGGTGTCCGCTGTGGACCACATCGACGATGCCGTGCTGCGGCGGCGGGCACGGCATGTGGTGACCGAGAATGCACGCGTGCTTTCGATTGCCGAAAAGTTGCGAGGCGGTGCGGATCCCCGCGAGATCGGGCCGATCCTGACCGCGGCGCACGAGTCACTGCGCGATGATTTCGAGGTTTCGACACCGGCACTGGATACCGCGGTATCCGCCGCGCTCGACGCCGGGGCATATGGCGCGCGCATGGTCGGCGGCGGATTCGGCGGCAGCGTGATCGCGCTGGTCGATCGAGACGACACCCCGTCGGTCGCCGACGCAGTGCGAAATCGGTTCGCGCGATCGGGTTTCGCGGCACCGCGCACATTCGTCGTCGTACCCGCCGCGGGCGCGCACCGCATCGGTTGAGCAACTGCCCAATATTTGTGCGCGATTGTGCCGCGCGGGTGCGGCACAATCGCGCACAGTAGAACGCGAACGCCCGGTTTCATCGCCTGGAGGGACGACGCTGTGCCGCTTGCCGATTCGACCGTTTTCACCTCGGCGCTGGACGCCGTCTCGGTACAAGCCGAGACGACACTGCGCCTGGACGCGCAGCCCGTCGACTATGCGCTGGTAGCGCTGTATTTCATCTTCGTACTCGGCATCGGCCTGCTGGCCAGACAGCGGGTCTCGTCCAGTATCGACTTCTTCCTGTCCGGACGGTCGCTGCCTGCCTGGGTGACCGGCCTCGCCTTCATCTCCGCCAACCTCGGCGCGGTCGAGATCATGGGCATGTCGGCCAATGGCGCCGAATACGGTTTCCCGACCTTCCACTACTTCTGGATCGGCGCGATACCGGCCATGCTGTTTCTCGGCGTGGTGATGATGCCGTTCTACTACGGCTCCAAGGTGCGCAGTGTGCCGGAATTCATGCGGCGGCGCTTCGGCACCGGCGCACATCTGGTGAACGCATTGAGCTTCGCGATCGCGCAGGTACTCATTGCCGGGGTGAATCTGTATCTGCTCGGTTCGATCCTGAATGTGCTGCTGGGCTGGCCGCTCTGGGTTTCCGTGCTGGTGGCCGCGGCCATCGTGCTGTCCTACGTCACCCTCGGCGGATTGTCCGCGGCGATCTACAACGAGGTATTGCAGTTCTTCGTGATCGTCGCCGCGCTGTTGCCGCTGACCCTGGTCGGCCTGCACAAGGCCGGTGGCTGGAATGGGCTGCGGGACAAGGTGACCGCCTCGCCCGGCGGTGGCGCGCAGCTGGAGTCCTGGCCGGGCAATGCGCTCAGCGGGTTCTCCAACAATTTCCTTTCGGTGATCGGCATCGTCTTCGGGCTCGGATTCGTGCTCTCATTCGGTTACTGGACCACCAACTTCGTCGAGGTACAGCGCGCGCTGGCGACACATTCCATTTCCGCCGCGCGGCGCACCCCGATCATCGGCGCGTATCCGAAGATGTTCATTCCGCTGATCGTGGTGATACCCGGCATGATCAGCGCGGTGCTGGTACCGCAGATGAGCGAGTACAAGGCGGCCGAGACGTCCGGCTCGAACTACTCCGGTGATGTCACCTATAACCAGGCACTGCTGTATCTGATGAAGGATGTGCTGCCGAACGGGCTGCTCGGCGTCGGCCTCGCCGGATTGCTCGCGGCGTTCATGGCGGGTATGGCGGCCAATATCTCCGCCTTCAATACGGTGTTCAGTTATGACCTGTGGCAGCAGTATGTGCGGCGGGATCGACCGGACGGGTACTACCTGAATGTCGGTCGGCTCGCGACGGTCGGCGCGACCGTCGCGGCGATCGGAACCGCGTTCATCGCAGGCAATTTCAGCAATATGATGGACTATCTGCAAACGCTGTTCAGCTTTTTCAACGCACCGCTGTTCGCGACCTTTATTCTCGGTATGTTCTGGAAGCGGATGACACCGACCGCGGGTTGGATGGGACTGGTCTTCGGAACCGGCTCGGCCATTGCGGTTTTCATCATGCACAAGACCGGTGTCTTCGAATTGTCGGGTCAGGGATTGAGTTTCGTCGCGGCCGGTGTGGCATTCGTGGTGGATATCGTGGTCAGCGTCGCGGTCACCCAGGTGACGCGGTCGAAACCGGACGCCGAACTCGTCGGGCTGGTCTATTCGGAGACGCCGAAGCAACTGCGGCACGATCCGGACGAGGCGAACCTGCCCTGGTATCAGCGGCCGGTGCTGCTCGCCGGAATTGCGCTGGTCCTGGTCATCGCGCTGAATATCATCGTCGGATAAGGAGGCCAGTCGATGCTTTTCGATATCCGCACCATTGTCGGCGCACTGCTGGGCAGTTACGCCGTAATTCTGGTCGTGACCGGGCTGGTGCACGACACCGGCGCCGAGGAGGCCAAGACCGGTGGGGTGAATGTGAATCTCTGGGCCGGTCTCGGGATGGGGGCGGTCGCGCTCGCCTTCCTGGTCTGGGCGCTGTTGCGGCCGGTCTCGGTGCCGACCGAGGCGCCCGACGAGGATTCGTCGCCCGAGGCGTGACGCTCCGCCCGCGATTTTCGCCGGTGTTACGGTCGGAGCATCCGAGATTCGCGACGCGATTGCAGGAGATGATCTTTGGGCCACGCCGACCCGTTCCCGATCCAGCCGACACCGATTCACGTACCCGATGCCGTGCTCACCGATCTGCGGCAGCGCCTCGCGCTCACGCGCTGGCCCGACGATGCGGGCAATCACGACGGGTATTACGGCATAGACCGCGGCTACCTGCAAGAACTCGTCGAGTACTGGCAGCACGAATACGACTGGCGCAAGGCCGAAGCCACGATCAACGCCTACGACAACTACCTCGTCGACGTCGCGGGCGTTCCGGTGCATTTCCTGCGCAAACCCGGTGTCGGCCCGAATCCGATACCGCTGATCCTCACCCACGGCTGGCCGTGGACGTTCTGGCACTGGTCCAAGGTCATCGATCCGCTCGCCGATCCCGGTGCGCACGGCGGCGATCCCGCCGACGCATTCGAGGTGATCGTGCCGTCCTTCCCCGGTTTCGGTTTCTCCAGCCCGCTGCCGAAGCACCCGGATATGAACTTCTGGAAGGTCGCCGACCTCTGGCACACCCTGATGACCGAAACCTTCGGCTACCCCAGATATGCCGCCGCGGGGTGCGATGTCGGCGCGTTGGTCACCGGTCAGCTGGGCCACAAATACGCCGATGAGCTGTACGCCATCCACATCGGCTCGGGCCAGAAGCTGACGCTGTTCGACGGCGATCGCGGCTGGGATATCACCGGTGGGCGTCCCATTCCGGACGGTCTGCCCGCCGAGGTCCATGCCCGAATCATCGAGTTGGAGCACCGTTTCGGCGTCCACCTCGCGGCGCACGTCCTCGAACCGAGCACCCTGGCCTTCGGACTCTCCGACTCACCCGCGGGCATGCTCGCGTGGATACTCCAGCGTTGGATGGCATGGAGCGACGACGGCGGCGATATCGAAACCGTCTTCAGCAAAGACGAGTTGCTCACCCACGCCATGATCTTCTGGGTCACCAACTCCATCGGCACCTCGATCCGGACCTACGCCAACAACAACCGCTACCCCTGGACCCCGTCCCACGACCGTAACCCCGTCATCGAAGCCCCCACCGGAATCACCTTCGTCGGTTACGAAAACCCGCCCGGCGTCACCACCGCCGACCGCGTGGAACACTTCATCGCCAGCGATCGCGGCCCCTGGTACAACCACGTCAACCTCACCGCCCACGACCAGGGCGGCCACTTCATCCCCTGGGAAATCCCGGACCTGTGGACCCAGGATCTGCGCCGCACCTTCCGCGGCCGCCGCTAGGTACGTTCGGGGGCCTGCAGGGCGGGAAACCAGATATCGGTGAGGACTTCGGCGGCTTGGTCGGCCGAGACATCGATGGTGCCCTGCATGGCCCAGCGGGTGAAGAAGCGTTCCAGTTGGGCGACCAGGAGTTCCACGCGAAGGCGGGCCTCGTCGCGGCGGTTGTCGGGCCAGCGGTCGAGATAGGCGGTCATCGCATTGGGCAGCGCCAGGATGCCGCGGCGGGCGATTTCGCGGAATTCCGGCTCGAGTGCGGTGGCCTCGTCCCAGGCGGGCAGCAGATCCTTGTATTCGTGGAACCAGGCGATGGCGCGGGTCACCCAGTCCACGAATTCCGCACGGGAACCGGTGTCGAGCACCCGGTCCAGATCCTCGTAGAAGTGCAGTGCGGTCGGCGCGGTGCCCTGTTCGGCGATGGCGCGCAGGATCTCCTGCTTGCTGGTGAAGTGCAGGTAGAAGGTGGCGCGGCTGCAGCCGACGGCGGCGGCGATGTCGTCGACCCGGACCGCCGCATAGCCCCGTTCGGTGAACAGCGCCTTGGCACCGTCCATGAGTCTGGCGCGGGTCTGCAGCTTCTGTTCATCGCGCAGGCTAAGTCCGGGCGGGTTCGACTTGGTCGACATGGTAGACATCATGTCATTCACTAGACACCACGTCTAGTCAGTGCTAATTTGTTGCCTACGTCACTCCATGTGCCGCAGGCGGCGCGGGATGGTTCGCCGCACCGGATCCGGTGCCGCCCATGTGACGGCAATCCTTCGGACGAGGACTACGGAATTGACTCACAGCAATCTGCCCCGGGTATGCGTCATCGGCGCGGGCCCCTCCGGAATCACCGCCGCAAAACGCCTGCAGGACTTCGATATCCCCTTCGAGGTCTTCGAGGCGAGCGACGAGGTGGGCGGCAATTGGTATTTCAAGAATCCCAACGGCATGTCGGCCTGCTACCAGTCGCTGCATATCGACACCAGCAAGTTCCGACTCGCCTTCGAGGATTATCCGGCGCCCGAGGAATGGCCGGACTTCCCGCACCATTCGCAACTGTTCCAGTACTTCAAGGATTACGTCGACCATTTCGGCTTCCGCGACAAGATCCTGTTCGACACCTTGGTCACCGCGGCCGAGCGGCAGGACGACGGCAGCTGGCAGGTCACCGCGAGCGACGGCCGTACCCGGGCCTACGACGCACTGATCGTCTGCAACGGCCACCACTGGGATCCACGCATTCCGGACTATCCGGGGGAATTCGATGGTGTGCTGATCCACAGCCACGCCTACAACGATCCGTTCGACCCGGTGGATATGCGCGGTAAGAAGGTCGTGGTGGTCGGCATGGGCAACTCCGGCCTGGATATCGCCTCGGAACTCTCGCAGCGCTTCGTCGCCGAGAAGCTCACCGTATCCGCGCGCCGCGGGGTCTGGGTGCTGCCGAAGTATGTGAACGGCAAGGTGGGCGACAAGCAGAGTGTGCCGCCGTGGATTCCGCGCAAGGTCAGCCTGAAGCTCAAGCAGCGCTTCGTGCGCAAGTTCCGTGGCGATATGGAGTTCTACGGGCTGCCGAAACCGGATCACAAACCGTTCGAGGCACATCCGTCGGCGAGTGAGGAGTTCCTGCACCGCGCGGGCTGCGGCGATATCGCGTTCAAACCGGCCATTACCGCGCTGGCAGGGCGGCAGGTGCGCTTCGCCGACGGGAGCACCGAGGAGGTGGACGTAATCGTCTGTGCCACCGGCTATCACATCAGCTTCCCGTTCTTCTCGGATCCGAAGCTGGTGCCCGATGAACAGAACCGCATCCCGCTCTTCAAGCAGATGATGAAGCCGGGGGTCGACAATCTGTTCTACCTCGGGCTGGCCCAACCGCTGCCGACGCTGGTGAATTTCGCCGAGCAGCAGAGCAAGTTGGTCGCGGCATATCTGACGGGCAAGTATTTGCCGCCATCGGAGGCGCAGATGAATGCCGAGATCGAGGCGGCCGAACAGCGCCGCAGCGGACGGTATTACAACTCGCCCCGGCATACGATCCAGGTCGAATTCGAGCCCTATGTGCGCGATATGAACCGGGAAATGGCCAGGGGCGCAAAACGAGCCGCCGCCGCTGGCAATGCCGTGCCGGTGCCCGCCAGGGCGCTCGAGAACGCGTGAGGGTCGCCCGATGACGATATCAGGATTCTGTACCGACGAATTCTCCGGTGTGCGAACGGAATTGGCCGATCAGATCGCCTCGGGCGAGGAGCTCGGCGCATCGATCTGCGTGACCGTCGACGGCGAACCGGTCGTCGATATCTGGGGCGGGCACCGTGATCTCGAACGAACCGTGCCGTGGACCGAGGACACCCTAGTCAATGTCTTCTCCATCAGCAAGACCATGACCGCGCTGTCGGCGCTGTTGCTGGTGGATCGGGGCGAGCTGGATGTGCGGCAGCAGGTCGCGCATTACTGGCCGGAATTCGCCGCGAACGGCAAGGGCGATATCGAGATTCGCCATCTGCTCGGCCACACCTCCGGTGTCTCCGGTTGGGAACGGCCGATCGAGCTGGCCGATATCTACGACACCGAGGCGGCCAGCGCCCGGCTCGCGACCCAGCCGCCGTGGTGGGAGCCGGGCACCGCATCGGGCTATCACGCACTGAACTATGGACATCTGGTCGGCGAGGTGATCCGTCGAATTACCGGCCGCACCCTGGGCCAGTTCTTCGCCGACGAACTCGCCGAACCGCTGAATGCCGATTTCCATATCGGCACCCCGTCGGAAAACCATCACCGCATCGCACCACTCGTCCCGCCGCCGCTGCTGCAATTCGATATGGCCGCGCTCGATCAGGACAGCATCCTGGTCAAGACGCTCACCAGTCCCCTGCTCGATATTCCGGAGGCCAATAGCGCGGGGTGGCGCGAGGCCGAGATCGGTGCGGTGAACGGACACGGCAATGCCCATTCGGTGGCGGCGGTGCAGTCGCTGGTCGCCTGCGGGGGCGAGCTGAACGGTCGAAGGTTGTTGTCGGAGAAAACGATCGATCTGATCTTCGCGCAGCAGTCCGATGGTCCGGATCTGGCGCTGCTGCTGCCGCTGCGCTTCGGACTCGGTTACGGCCTGCCCCAGTCGCAGACCGCGCCCGCGGTCCCCGATGGAAAGGTCTGCTGGTGGGCCGGATTCGGCGGCGCCATCGTGGTCAACGACCTCGATCATCGAGTCACCTTCGCCTACACGATGAACAAGATGGCCCCGGGACTCATCGGCTCCGATCGTGCGAATGCCTATCTGCGCGCGGTGTTTTCGGTGGTGCGCGCGTGATGCGGGCATTGCAGCTCACCGAGCCGGGCGTGCTCGAACTGCGCAAGGTCGCGGTGCCCGCGATCGGGCCGACGGAGCTGCTGCTGCGCGTCGGTGCCGCGGGCATCTGCCATTCCGATCTGCATGTGCTGCATATCCCGTTCCGGATGCGCGAGGATCCGCTGACGCTCGGGCACGAGGTCGCGGGCACCATCGAGGCGGTCGGCAGTGCTGTCGACGGTCGGCTGGTCGGTGAGCGCGGCATCGTCTACCTGTGCTGGTCCTGCGGTGTCTGCCGAGAATGTGTGAGCGGCAACGAGAATGTCTGCCGCGCCGCCGGACGTACCGCCATGCCGCCGTGTCCGGGACTCGGTCCGGACGGTGGTATGGCGGAGTTCATTCGCATCCCCGCCAGCTCCTTCGTCCCCATCGGGGAGCTGGATTTCGTGCAGGCCGCGCCGCTGGCCGATGCGGCGCTGTCGAGCTATCACGCGATCAACGGCGCGCGCGAACACCTGCACCCAGGTTCGGTCGCGGTGGTCATCGGTATCGGCGGGCTCGGCCACGTCGCGGTGCAGATCCTCACCGCGACCAGCGCGACGCGGGTAATCGCCGTTGACGTCAGCACGGACAAACTCGCCCTGGCCGCCCGCTACGGTGCGGCCGAGGGCCTGCTCTCCGGTTCCGATACCGCGCGCGCAATCCTGGACCGCACCGATGGCCGCGGTGCCGACGCGGTCTTCGACTTCGTCGGTGTCGATGCGACGGCTCGGCTGGCGGTGGAGTCCGTTGCCCCCAATGGCGCGTATCGCATGATCGGGCTCGGCGGCGGCGCACCGGAAATAACCGCAGGACCGGCGGGCGGGCCGGGCTGGCCGTGGGGCGCTTCGATTCGAAAGTCCTACGGCGGCACCAAATCCGACCTGATCAATGCCATTGCCCTGGCCCAGTCGGGTCGGCTGGCCGTCGAAACCGAACGCTTCGATTTGGCGGACGGCCGCGCGGCCCTCGACCGTCTAGAGCGCGGGCTCATTACCGGCCGCGCCGTCCTGGTGCCCTGAACTCATAAGGAAGTACCTTTTATGACAAAGTCTTTCGATCCACAGACATTGGCCGCACAGGCCGTCGCGCGGCTGACCGGTCCCGGGGGACCATTCGAGATGACGGTCGAAGATGTACTCGGCGCGCCGCTTCCGGTGATCAAGGACCGGGTCCGCTCATTGCGCGAAGTGCTCGCGGCCTCGGTCGCCCTGGGTGATCGCGACTACCTGGTCACCGAGGACCGGCGCATGTCCTATGCCGAGCACGCTGCCGCGGTCGGTGCGCTGGCTCGCGCGCTACGCGACCGATACGGCATCGAAAAGGGTGATCGGATCGGCATTCTCGCGGCCAATACTCCCGAATGGGTAGTGACGTTCTGGGCCGCACAGACGCTCGGCGCGATCGCGGTGGGCTACAACGCCTGGTGGATGCCGCGCGAAATCGCCTACGGCCTCGAGCACACCAGTCCCGCCGTCCTGATCGTCGATGCGAAACGCGCGGGTCAAGTGGCGGCGCTGGACATTCAGGTCCCCGTGCTCACCATGGAGCACGACCTGCCCGCGCTGATCGCCGAATTCGGCGACGGCGAGCTACCGCATACCCCGGTGGACGAGGACGATCCCGCGGTCATCCTCTACACCAGCGGCACAAGTGGCCGCCCCAAGGGTGCGGTGCACTCGCATCGAAACCTGGTGGCGGTCATCGACTATCACCGCTGCAACGACGCACTCGCCGCCGCCTTCCAGGGCGGCGTCGACGACGGCGGTCCGAAGGGCCGCCGCTTCCTGCTCACCTCTCCGCTGTTCCACATCGCCAGCCTGCACAATCTGGTGCTGCCGCGCATGGTGACCGGTGATACCGCCGTCATCTACCAGGGCGCATTCGATGCCGACCGGATACTGCGGCTGATCGAACGAGAACGGATCAGCAATTGGGGTGCGATGCCGACCATGGCGAGTCGCCTGCTCGAAGTGGATTTGGCCGAATACGACCTCACCTCACTGGCCGCCTTCTCGCTCAACTCCGCACCGTCCTCGGCCGCGCTGCAACAACACCTGCGCGACCAACTTCCGGTCGCCAAGACCGCATTGGTCACCAGCTACGGCATGACCGAATGCAGTACCGCGGCGACCATAGCCGCACCGGCCGAACTCGCCGCCTTCCCGGATACCGTGGGCCGCCCGGTCATCGGGGTCGAACTGCGGATCCGCGACGCATTCGGCGAATCCGTCGACGAGGGCGTCGAGGGGGAGATCTGGGTGCGCAGCCCCTACGTCATGCTCGGCTACTGGGCGGACAAGGCCGCGACGGCCGCCGCCATCACGCCGGACCGCTGGTTGCGCACCGGCGATATCGGTGTGCTCGAGCAGGGCCGACTCCGATTGTCCGGCAGGCGTTCGGATCTCATCCTGCGCGGTGGCGAGAATGTCTACCCGACCGAGGTCGAGCAGTGCCTGGACGAACATCCCGCGGTGCGTGAATCCGCCGTTGTCGGACTGCCCGACGCCGATCTCGGTCAGGTGGTCGCCGCTCTGGTTGTCGTCGAGAATGCCACCGCCACAACGGAACAGGAACTGACCGAATTCGCGAAGCAGCGCATCGCGTACTACAAGGTGCCCGCACGGTGGCGGATCACCACGACACCCCTGACCCGCAATGCGACCGGCAAGGTGGTGCGCGCCGGGATCGCCGAAGCCCTATCCGATTCCACCGCGGAGTGAAGTCATGTTCGACACGATCATCAAGGGCGGACGGTGGTTCGACGGCACCGGCTCGCCGTCGGCCATCCGCCATCTCGGCATCCGCGACGGCCGGATTGCCGTCGTCGCCGCCGAATCGCTCGACGAGACCGACTGCCCGCATGTCATCGACGCAGCCGGGAAGTGGGTGATGCCCGGCATGATCGATATCCACACCCACTACGACGTCGAGGTGCTGCAGAGTCCGGCGCTGGCCGAATCCATCCGGCACGGCATCACGACCGTGCTGCTCGGATCGTGCTCATTGTCGACGGTGCATGTCGACGCCTCGGACGCCGGTGATCTGTTCGGCCGAGTGGAGGCCATTCCCCGTAAGCACGTCATCGCGGCAATGACCGAAATCAAGTCTTGGACTTCGGCGCACGAATACGTGGCTGCGCTGGAGGCATTGCCGCTCGGACCGAACCTCGCCGCCTTCATCGGACATTCCGATATCCGGGCCGCCGAAATGGGATTGGATCGGGCCACCCGCAAGGAGATTCGGCCAACCGATGCCGAATTGAATGCCATGGCAGCCAAACTCGATGAGGCACTCGATGCGGGCTTTGTCGGCATGTCCTCCCAGCAGCTGCTCTTCGACAAGCTCGACGGAGCGGTCTGCCGGTCACGCACCCTGCCGTCGACCTACGCGACCACCCGAGAACGCCGCAGGCTCAATGCGATCCTGCGCCGCCGTGGCCGGGCATTACAAGGCGGGCCGGATGTGGCTCGGCCGCAGAGCCTGATCGCGATGGCGGCCAGCAGCCTCGGCATCTTCCGCAAACCGCTCAAGGTCAGCCTGCTGTCCGCCGCCGATATCAAAGCCATTCCCGCTGTCGCCCGGATATTTCCGTTGATCGCCCGGGTGATCGATCGGCTGGGTGGCGACTTCCGCTGGCAGCATCTGCCGGTGCCGTTCGAGGTCTACTCCGACGGTATCGATTTGCCGGTTTTCGAGGAATTCGGTTCCGGCGCGGCGGCACTGCACCTGTCCAACCAGCTGGAGCAGCGCCGCGTGCTACTGCGCGACGAAGGGTATCGACGACGATTCCGCAAGGACTACGACAAGAAGTTCGGGCCGCGGGTGTGGCATCGCGATTTCTTCGACGCCGAAATCGTGGAGTGTCCGGACGCTTCGGTGATCGGCAAGACCTTCGGTCAGGTCGGGCTGGATCGTGGTGGCCTGCACCCGGTGGACGCCTTCCTGGACCTGGTCGTCGAATACGGTGGCAAAGTGCGTTGGCGCACAATCATTTCCAATCACCGGCCGCAGGTGCTGGACAAGTTCGCCGCGGATCCCGGTGTGCAGCTCGGCTTCTCGGATGCGGGCGCGCATCTGCGCAATATGGCCTTCTACAACTTCGGGCTCCGGTTCCTGCGCCGGGTATACGACGCCGAACGCGCGGGCCGTGGGTTCCTATCGCTCGAACGCGCGGTGCATCGCATAACCGGTGAACTCGCCGACTGGTACAGCATCGACGCCGGCCACCTGCGTCCCGGCGACCGCGCCGATCTGGTCGTCATCGATCCCGCGCAGCTGGACCAGACCGTCGACGCGTACGCCGAAGCCCCGATCGCCGTATTCGACAACCTCTCGCGCATGGTCAACCGCAATGACGCCACGGTGGTCGCGGTACTCGTCGGCGGGGAGTACGTCTTCGGCGCGGGTGTGCCCGCACCGGTCCTCGGCACCCGCCGCACGGGCCGCTTCCTGCGGGCGGCCACCTGACCTCGCCATATCGACCGACCGCTGGGCAATTCGCTTCGTCGCGCGATCCACGCTACCTTTAGCGTTACTGGCGAACACAGGTGTTCGCCTATCCAGGCGCAAGGAGGCGACGTGGCGATCTTCACCCATCGCGGTCGGGATGTGGTCTATGACCGCGTCGGCAGTGGCGCACCGGTCATCCTGCTGCACAATGCGGGCGCCCAGCGCCGTATCTGGGACGATCAGGTCGGCGAATTGCGGCACGACCACGAGGTATTCGCGCTGGATCTGCCCGGTTACGGCGAATCCGACCAACCCGGGGACGGCTATCGCCTCGCCGACTATGTGAGCATGCTCGAGGCCTTCCTCGTCGCACAGGAACTGACCGATGTCGTGCTGATCGGCAACTGTCTGGGCGCCGCCACCTCGCTGCGCTACACGATGGCGCATCCGGACAGTGTGCGCGCCTTGGTGCTGTGCAACCCCCTGACCTGGAACACCATGCGTGCCGGACGCCAGTCCGGACTGGCCTGGGTCGATGCCAGACTGCCGCTGGCACCGCTGGCCCGCAGATTGGCGCTACCGGATGCGCTCATCTCCCGGATCGTCGCCGACCAGCTCGGTGAGAACGGGCGGCGGCGCAAACTGCACCACTCGCCGCGGCTCGTGGCGCACTGGGGCGACAAGGGCCGATTACAGGCGCTGCACGGCCTGGTGCAGGACTTCCCGGCCTATGCCGACCTCGATGTTTTCACCCCGGGCCCCGGATTCCCGCCGATCTGCACCATCTGGGGCGAGCAGAACCGCATCCTGTCGCCGCGCGCCGGCACCCGACTCGACGAGACACTGCATCCGCACACTCGAATTCAGCTCACGGAATGCGGCCACCTGCCTATGGTGGAGGATCCAGAGACCGTAACGAACATCATCACCACCTTTCTGTCCAGTCCGGAGGTCCGGCCGTTCGGCGCGACAGAACACCCGGTCAAACCCTGATTCCGGGTGTTGATCTTGTTGTTTGACGGCGCCGAACGCGGTTACCCGAACCTCAGCCATCGAGGAAAGGGACGTCATGTTGCTACGCCGATTTGCCCGACCACTGCTGGCGACCGCGTTCGTCGCCGATGGGGTCGACGCGCTGGTCCACCCCGAGCCGCGCACCCAAGCGGCATCGGCTCTGGTCCAGCAGGGTCAGCAATCGCTGCCCGACAATATCGCCGCGAAATTGCCATCGGATCCGGGGACGTTCGTGCGGATCAACGCCATCACCCAGGTCTCGGCCGGTGTGCTGCTAGCCCTCGGTAAGTTTCCGCGCCTGGCATCGTTCACCTTGGCCGCGACGGTGATTCCCGCGACGGTCACCGAACAGGATTTCTGGGCGGAGAAGGATCCGGAACGCAAGGCGGCCAAGCGCGCCGCCTTCCTCAAGGATGTGAGTCTGCTCGGCGGTCTGATGATCGCCAGCGCGGATACCGAGGGCAGGCCGTCGCTCGGCTGGCGCGGTCGACGTGCCGCGAGCAATGCCACGGCGGCGGTGTCGGCCGCATTGCCGTTCACCGCAACGGATTCGACCGGCGAGGCATTGCGCCGCCATGCGCACGATGCCGCCGTGCGGGCCCGCGAACTCGGCGATGTCGCGGCGGTGCGGGTCGCGGTCGCGCAGGAGCGGGGCTCCGATATCGCGGAGACGGTCCGGGAACACGGGCCGGAATGGGCCGAACAGGCCAGAGAACGCGGTGCGAAGTGGGCCGAGAAGGCCGCGGAACTCGCCGAGCTCGCCAAAGAGCGCGGACCTGAAATCGCCGCGACCGCACGCGAACGCGGCGCACACCTCGCCGAACTGGCCCAGCACCGCAGCGCTGAAATCGCCGAACTCGCCAAAGAGCGCGGACCCGAAATCGCCGCGACCGCACGCGAACGCGGCGCCGAGCTCTCGGACAAGGCGCAGAAACGAAGCGCACGCTTGGCCGAGAAGGCCCAGCACCGCAGCGCTGAGCTGGCCGAGCTCGCCAAAGAGCGCGGACCCGAAATCGCCGCGACCGCACGCGAACGCGGCGCGCACCTCGCCGACATCGCACAGCACCGCGGTATCGAACTCGCCGAGCTCGCCAAAGAGCGCGGACCCGAAATCGCCGCGACCGCACGCGAACGCGGCGCCGAACTCTCGGGCCGGGCACACAAGCGCGGTGCGCGCTTGGCCGAGAAGGCGGAGCGCCGAGCCAAGAAGGCCCAGCCGCAGGTCGACAAGGCCCTACGCAGTCTCGACAGAGCTCAGGAGCGGGTGACCCTCGCGCAGGAACGGATCGCGCAGGCCCGCGCCCGAGTGGAGGCGCGGCGCGGCTGACTCGCACGGACCCTACACCGGGGCAGCACATCCCGGTGTAGGGTCCGCGAGCGCCGCGGCCAGGGAGCCGACGCGGCGGAAGTTCGTGGCAAGTCCGGTGAGCTCGATGGCCCGATCGACACAGCGCACCGTGGTGATCAAAACCATTCGGCGGTCAGCCTTTTCGGCCGCCGCCTGGGCCTCGATCAGGGTCGCCAGGCCGGCGGCGGCGAAGAAGGTGACCGGCGACAGATCGACGATCGTGATCGAGCCCCGAGAACCGAAGGCGCGCAATAGCTTGTCCCGTAGTCGTGGCGCGGTCCACAGATCGACCTCGCCCGCGACGACCACCAGCGTGACATCGCCACGCGGGTGGCTCACCGTGAACTGGATGATCCGAGCTCCGGGCACGGTCGAAATATCGACGCGATCACCGTGTTCCGGTTCGTCACGGTCAGCGGGTCTACCTGCCGGATAAGCGAAATGGGTCGACATGCGCTCTCCTGCGGTCCGGTCGGACCTGTCTCACAAGTCAAGCAGGGTCGGCTGGGTCTGTACAGGGATCATGCGCGCCAGATGCGGTGAACCCGTTCAACCGCACGGACGGAACAACTTTCGTGACGGTCGGCAGGGAACAACTCACCGTCATTCCGGTCGACGGACTCGTCGTGGTCGACTACCGCAATCCCGATATCGACGGTGCCGCCAAGCGGATCCTCGAGCAGTTCCCGCAGTGGAACGCCAGCAAGAACACCAGCGCTTGACCTGCACGTTTTTCACCAATCCTCGAAACGGGAGAGCAGCGACGGGCAATGGATGCACCGGTCCTCGCACACAGGTCGGCCACGGCGCGATGCCGGTTCCAGCACTGCGGCCGGTGCGACGCACCTCACATGGCTGTCACAGCGGACGGCGACGGGGTATCCGGCGCCGAAACCATCGGAACACGCAACCGGCGCATCGGCATCGCAGCACCGTGGCGAAGAAGCAGTGCTACCACGACACCGGATGCTGAGCGCGGGCTGAGCCGAGTACGACCGG
The DNA here is from genome assembly GCF_040680135.1 of Nocardia sp. NPDC052112. Lineage (NCBI taxonomy): Bacteria > Bacillati > Actinomycetota > Actinomycetes > Mycobacteriales > Nocardiaceae > Nocardia > Nocardia sp. NPDC052112. The sequence goes on from NZ_JBFAWD010000042.1 coordinate 49,805, forward strand.
AATGTGCTGGTAGCCACGCAGATTCGCCAATCCACGATGCGGTGCTTCACCCACGATCCGCAGGTCGGGGAACCGCTCGTACAGCGCCCGCAGGGCGATCGCGCCCTCCATCCGGGCCAGGCTGGCACCCAGGCAGGCGTGCACGCCGCTGCTGAACGACAGGTGATCCTTGGCATTCGGGCGGTCGATATCGAAGGTGTTCGGATCCGCGAATACCGCCGGATCCCGATTGGCGGAGCCGAGCAGCAGCGAAATCATCGCCCCCTCGGCGATCGGCACACCGGCGATCTCGTTGTCGCACAACGCCGTTCGACTGGTCATCTGCACCGGACTGTCGAACCGCAGCATCTCCTCGATCGCGCCGGGCCAGCGCGCCGGATCCGCGCGCAGCAATTCGAGCTGGTCCGGATGCCGGTGCAGCAGCATCGCGCCATTGCCGATCAGATTGACCGTGGTCTCGAACCCGGCACCCGCGACAAGCGTTGCGGTGGCCATGAGTTCGGACGAGCTGAGCTGACCGCCGATGGCGAGATCGCTCAGAATGTTGTCACCCGGATCGCTGCGCAGCCGGTCGATATGCCCGACCAGGAAGTCCTGACTGCGCCGCAGCGCGGCCACCGCATTGCGGAACACCGGCCACGAAAGACCGATATCGAGCAGCGGTGCGCCCGCATGCCCGATCTCGAGCATGAAGTCGCGTTTCTCGGTGGGCACGCCCAGAATTTCGGTGATGATCGCGATCGGCAGTCGAAGCGCGAAGTCCGCGATCAGATCGGCCCGATCACGTCCCGCCAGACCGTCGAGCAGTTCAACGGTCACCTCGACGATCCGGTCGTGCAGCCGGTCGACCGCGCGCGGGGTGAAGGCCTGCGCGACGGTTTTGCGGTATCTGGTGTGCTCAGGCGGATCGACCACCAGCATGGACGGCAGATCTACCGGACTGGCCAGTTTCAGATCGCTGGCCCGCAGCAGCGCGCGCATCGGCCGCGGCAACTGCATGCTCTCCGGTGGCGTCGCGCCGAAACTCTTGTCGCGCAGGATATTCCGGCAGATCTCGTGATCGGCGACGACCCAGGCGAACGGGGTACGCACGATGCGCCCACGATCACGGATCCGGTCGCCGTAGGGGTAGGGGTTCTCCCTGGCCCTCGGGTCCGAGAGCAGAGCGGCCAGTGGATCCCCGCGACGCGCCTGCAGCCGCAGAAACAGCCCCGGCGCGCCGTGCAGCGTCGCCCATCGAATCAAGCTCTTCATTGCGCTCCAACGTCGGGATCAGCGTATTCCACGCTACGGCGCGCGTGCCCGGCGCACATCCCACCGTGGTCGCAGTCGAACTCATACCGTGGACGCAGACACGACAGCGGCAATGGCGCAAAGCGCGCATGTCGGCGATCGAACAGGCGCATAATCCGGACAAGGCTGCTCGGCGATCGGAAGGTGGCGACGGCCCGTGAGTACCACAGAACTCGAGGTTGTTCGGCCCTATCCGCAGCGGGTCGGGCCGAAGGGCTCCTATTTCTGGAAAATGATCACGACCACCGATCCGAAGGTGCTCGGGGTCATGTATCTGACCACCGCGATGACCTTCTTCTTCATCGGTGGTCTCATCGCGCTGCTGATGCGCGGTGAGCTGGCACGCCCCGGTATGCAATTCCTGTCGACCGAGCAGTTCAACCAGCTGTTCACCATGCACGGCACGATCATGCTGCTGTTCTATGCGACGCCGATCCTGTTCGGCTTCGCGAACTGCGTGCTGCCGTTGCAGATCGGGGCGCCGGATGTGGCTTTTCCCCGGCTCAATGCCTTCAGTTACTGGCTGTACCTGTTCGGCGCGACCATCGCCACGGCGGGCTTCGTCACCCCTGGCGGCGCCGCCGACTTCGGCTGGACCGGCTACACCCCGCTGAGCACCATCGAGCACGCCCCAGGCGCGGGCGCGGATCTGTGGATCATGGGCTTGGCGGTCTCCGGTGTCGGCACCATTCTCGGTGGCGTCAACATGATCACCACGGTGATCTGCCTGCGCGCACCCGGTATGACCATGTTCCGGATGCCGATCTTCACCTGGAACATCCTGGTCACCAGCATCCTGATCCTGCTCGCCTTCCCGATTCTGACCGCGGCGCTGATGGCGCTGGCCTATGACCGCCACCTCGGCGGACATATCTACGATCCGGCCACCGGCGGCATCCTGTTATGGCAGCACCTGTTCTGGTTCTTCGGCCATCCCGAGGTGTATATCGTCGCGCTGCCGTTCTTCGGCATCGTCACCGAGATCTTCCCGGTATTCAGCCGCAAGCCGCTCTTCGGTTACACCACACTGGTTTACGCGACGCTGGCCATCGGCGCGCTGTCGATCGCGGTGTGGGCACACCACATGTACGCCACCGGCGCCGTGCTGCTGCCGTACTTCTCGTTCATGACCTTCCTGATCGCCGTCCCGACCGGGGTGAAGTTCTTCAACTGGATCGGCACCATGTGGCGCGGCCAGCTGACCTTCGAGACGCCGATGCTGTTCTCGGTCGGCTTCCTGGTCACCTTCCTGTTCGGTGGTCTGTCCGGCGTCATCCTGGCCTCGCCGCCGCTGGACTTCCACGTCACCGACAGCTATTTCGTGGTCGCGCACTTCCACTACGTGCTCTTCGGCACCATCGTGTTCGCGACATTCGCGGGCATCTATTTCTGGTTCCCGAAGATGACCGGCCGCATGCTGGACGAGCGCCTGGGCAAGTGGCACTTCTGGACCACGATCGTCGGTTTCCACACCACCTTCCTGGTGCAGCACTGGCTGGGTGCCGAGGGTATGCCGCGTCGCTACGCCGACTACCTGCCCAGTGACGGGTTCACCACGCTGAACACCATTTCCACGATCGGCGCCTTCATCCTCGG
>NZ_JBFAWD010000043.1:0-40904 GCF_040680135.1 Nocardia sp. NPDC052112
GGGCACCATCATGGTGGCGCCGAGGAGGTCGAGGGCATCATCCCGCAGATGCGGGCCACTCCGGGTATGCCGGTGCGTCAGGCCGTGCTGCGCCGCAAGGAACGCGTCCGCGAAATCATGCACACCCTGCCACATGCGGCCCAGGTTGCTATTCGTGAGTCACTTGCGGAGAGCGACGATACGCAGGTGATGGCGTACCAGAACGGGGACCTGGGCGGATACCAGGGCGGGTCGTTCGACACCACCGTGCGCCACAACACAACTAACGGGTAACATCTGCGATCGTGAATTCCACCCTGGCGCGATTGCGGACTCCAGTGGAGTCGGGGTTTGGCCAGGCCGGCAACATCTTTGCGCTGCTCATCGACGTTATGCGCAAGACGTTCAAGCGGCCTTTCCAGTTGCGCGAATTCATCGAGCAGTCGTGGTTCATCGCGAGTGTCTCGATCTTGCCCAGCGCACTGGTTGCCATCCCGTTCGGTGCGGTTGTCGCGCTGCAGACCGGCTCCTTGATCAAACAACTAGGTGCCGAATCCTTTACCGGCGCAACCAGCGTGCTGGCTACCGTCCAGCAGGCCGCCCCCGTTGTCACCGCGTTGATCATCGCGGGCGCGGCCGGCTCGGCGGTCGCCGCCGACCTCGGCTCGCGCACCATCCGTGAGGAGATCGACGCGCTCGAAGTGCTGGGCGTCGATCCGGTGCAGAAGCTCGTGGTACCGCGCGTGCTCGGCATGATGCTGGTCGCGCTGCTGCTCAACGGTCTGGTCTCGGTCGTCGGCATCGCAGGCGGCTATTTCTTCAATGTTGCGCTGCAGGGCGGTACGCCCGGCGCTTACCTCGCTTCGTTCTCCGCATTGGCCCAGCTGCCGGACCTGTGGATCGGCGAAATCAAGGCCCTGATATTCGGTCTGCTCGCAGGCGTGATCGCGGCATACAAGGGCTTGCACCCCAAAGGGGGCCCGAAAGGAGTCGGAGACGCGGTGAACCAATCCGTGGTTATCACCTTCATGGTTCTGTTCTTCGTGAACTTGATCCTGACCCTGGTGTATTTGCAGGTCGTCCCCGCCAAGGGCGCCTGACCCGTGGCCACCTCGTACCGTCCCCCGGTTCTGGCGAAATCCGCCCGCCGGGCCCGTGAGATCGTGCGCGTGCCGGTGAATGTGATCGATCGCGCCGGCGATCAGATGTCGTTCTATTCCAAGGCAATCGCCTGGATTCCGCGCACCGTTGTGCACTACCGCAAGGAGGTCATGCGGTTGCTCGCCGAAGTGACCTTCGGCAGTGGTGCGCTGGCCGTCATCGGCGGCACCATCGGCGTCATCGTGTTCATGTCCGGCTCGGTCGGCGTCGTCGTCGGCCTGCAGGGCTTCAAGGCCTTGGATTCGCTCGGCAGCTCGGTGCTTACCGGCTTCCTCACCGCCTACATCAATACTCGCGAGATCGCGCCGCTGGTCGCCGCGCTCGCACTGTCGGCAACGGTCGGTTGTGGCTTCACCGCCCAGCTCGGCGCGATGCGGATCTCCGAGGAGATCGACGCTCTCGAGGTGATGGCGGTCCCGGGTGTACCGTTCCTGGTCACCACCCGGGTGATCGCGGGCTTCCTCGCGGTCATCCCGCTCTATATCGTCGGCCTGCTCGGTACCTTCCTGGCGTCGCGAATGATCAGTATCTGGTTCAACGGACAATCCAGTGGTTCCTATGACCACTATTTCAGTCTGTTCCTGCCACCAGAAGACGTCTTATATTCATTCGTCAAAGTATTGGTCTTCGCATTCGTAATCATCATGGTGCATTGCTATTACGGCTTCAATGCCACCGGCGGACCGGCCGGTGTCGGCGTCGCGGTGGGTCGTGCGGTACGCGCGGCGATCGTGCTCGTGAATGTGCTCGACTTCTTCCTGAGCCTCGCCATCTGGGGCACGACAACGACAGTGCGGGTTGCAGGGTGAGCGTGATCGAAATGGAAAGCGGCAGTGAGGTGCCGTCATGAGTAATAGCGTGCAGATGTGGCGCGCGACGGAGAAATTGCGCGTCCGGCTGCTCGGTATCGCATTCTTCGTGATTTGCGCACTATTCCTGGCCACGACGGTCGCCGCCTACAACAAGGTGTTCGTCGAGACGGTCAAGGTCGAGCTGATCACCGACAGCGTGGGAAATGCGTTGACCCGCAATGCCGATGTGAAGGTGCGCGGCGTCAATGTCGGCGAGGTCAGATCCAGCCGGTCCGAGGGCGGCAAAGTGACCCTCGACCTCGCGATCGATCCCGGTAAAGCGCAGCAGATTCCGGTCAATGCGACCGCTCGGCTGCTGCCGAAGACGCTCTTCGGCGAGCGGTATGTGGATCTGGTCATCCCGGACGAGCCGAGTAAGCAGCACCTGACCGAGGGGGTGACCCTGCATCAGGACATCAGCGGCAATGCCATCGAGATCAGCAAGCTGCTCGACGATGTGCTGCCGCTGCTGCAGGCGATTCCGCCGCAGGATCTCGCCTCGACGCTCGGCGCACTGTCCCAGGCGCTTTCGGGGCAGGGTGTGGCGCTCGGTGAGTCGGTGGAGAAGTTGGATCACATCTTCCGGGAGGTGAACGGGGTCATGCCGGATCTCAAGCAGGATCTGGTGAGCTTCGCCGACGTGGCCGCCACCTACTCCGACGCGCTGCCACAGCTGATCGACGCATTCGACAATCTGCGCACGACCAACGCGACCATCGTCCAGCGCCGCCCGCAGATCGACACCCTGCTGGCCACGCTGAATCCGACCGCGGCCACCACCGCGGACTTCCTGATCGCCAACCGCGACAACATCATCGACGTGGCCGCCGATTCGCGGCCCGCGCTGGAACAGTTGGCGACCTACTCGCCGAACTACGCCTGCGCACTGGCCAACTTCGCCAAGATGAAGCCGCGCATCGACCAGATCATGGGCATGGGCACCAAGCGTCCCGGTTCCCGAGTAACCATCGAGCTGACCAACACTCGCGGCAAGTACCTGCCCAACCAGGACGAGCCGCGCTGGCTGGACACCCGCGGACCCTGGTGCGTGCCGGAGTACCCGGTCTTCACCGATCCCGGCCAGTACACCGGCGGACCGAATAACGACGGTTCCTACGCGGTACCGAGCCGCAACCCGGGTGACCAGGACAGCGGCAAGCTGCCGGTGCCACAGTTCGGCATGTACCCGGCCGCGAATGTGCCGACCACGGCCGGTTCGGCGGCCGAACAGCAGACCCTCGGCACGATCTACGGTGCGGCGAACGGTGTTTCGCCCGACCAAGTGCCCAGTTGGGTCACCCGAATCGGTGCGCCCGCATTCCGCGGCAGCGAGGTGAGCGTGCGATGAAGCAACAGATGCGCGGCCTCGGCGGGCCGCTGACCAAGCTCATCATCTTCATCGCCATCACGCTGTTGGCGACGACGATCCTCGGGCTCTCGATCGCCAACTACACCGGCGGCGGCACCGCGTTCAAGGCGCGCTTCACCGATGTCACCTCGCTCAATCCCGGCGACGAGGTGCGCATCGCCGGTGTCCGGGTCGGCAAGGTGACCAGTGTCAAGATCGTGGACAAGCGCCAGGCCGAGGTCGGATTCGAACTGACCGACCGCAATTGGCTGCCCGCCTCCACGACGGCGACCATCAAGTACCGCAACCTGGTCGGCCAGCGCTATATCGCGCTCGAACAGGGCACGGGGGAGCAGGGCCGCAAGCTCAACAAGGGCGCGACCATCGGGCTCGAGCACACCAGGCCCGCACTGAATCTGACCACACTGTTCAACGGCTTCCGTCCGCTGTTCCAGACACTGACCGCCGATGATGTGAACAAGCTGTCCTACGAGATCATCCAGGTCTTCCAGGGCGAGCAGGGCACCATCCACGATCTGGTGGCGACCACCGCGAACCTGACCAACAAGATCGCCGACAAGGACGCCGTCATCGGTGATCTGGTGAAGAACCTGACGGCCGTACTCAATGCGGTCAATGAGCGCGAGGGTCAGTTCGATCAGCTGATCGTGAATACCGAGGCATTGGTCAGCGGATTGGCCGCCGAACGCGACACCATCGGCAGCTCGGTCACCTCACTCGGCAATCTGGCCTCGGCCACCGCGGATCTGCTCGTGCCGACCCGCCCGACGCTGCAGGGCTCGATCGCCGGGCTCAGCCAGCTGACCGGCACCATCGACGAGCGCAAGGACGAAGTGAATACGGCGCTGACGAATCTGCCGATCAAGATGGAAAAGCTCGGCCGCGCCGGCAGTTACGGCTCGTGGTTCCAGTTCTACCTGTGCGGTATCGACATCGTGGTCGGGCCGGGCGCGGTGGACGCGCCGCAGCTCAACCTTCCGGCCGGGTTGCCGACGGTCAACCAGCCGCTCTACACCAATGCCGCGCCGCGCTGCCAGGGGAAGGGTGGTCACTGATGGACGACCGGATCCTGCTCGGCAAGCGCAGTCCCGCGTTTATGGGTCTGCTCGGCGTCGCAATGGTGCTGCTCGTGACGATTTCCGCATTCTTCCTGGACAAGTTGCCGATCATCGGCGCGGGCACCAAGTACACCGCGCAGTTCTCCGAAGCGGCCGGCCTCAAGAAGGGCAATGAGGTTCGTATCGCGGGTGTGAAGGTCGGTGCGGTATCGGATGTTCGGCTCGACGGCAATAAGGTGCTCGTCGATTTCCGCACCCAGGACGCGTGGATCGGCAACGAGACCACCGCCTCCATCCAGATCAAGACCGTGCTCGGACAGAAGTACCTGGCACTGGACCCGAAGGGTTCCGAGCCCGCCGATCCGAGCAAGGTGATTCCGTTGTCGCGCACGGTCTCTCCGTACGACGTGGTGGACGCGTTCAGCGATGCGGCCAAGAACATCGATCAGATCGACACCGCGCAGCTGGCCACCAGCATGCGGGTGCTCGCGGAGGCGTTCGAGACCACACCGCCGGAGATCCGCAACTCCATCGACGGTGTCGCCCGGCTCTCGGAGACTCTCGGCAAGCGCGATGAGGAGCTGAAGAAGCTGTTCGCGGCGACCAGACAGACCACGGGTGTGCTCGCGGACCGCAATCAGCAGTTCGAGCGTTTGCTCGCCAATGGTGGGCAGTTGTTGGCCGAGTTGAACATTCGTCAGCAATCCATCGCACAGCTGCTGACCGGCGCCAAGACGGTGTCGGCCGAACTGAGCGCGCTGGTCGCCGATAACGAGAAGCAGATGGGTACGGCATTGACCAACCTCGACGCCTCCATCGACCTGTTGAACAAAAACCAACAGAACATTTCCAAGACGCTGGAGCTCGCGGCGCCGTTCTACGGCCTCTACGCCAATGTGCTCGGCACCGGTCGCTGGTTCGACGCGGTGATCGTGAACCTGCTCCCGCCCGGTCTGCCGGAAATTCCGGGCGACCGGCCGCCGGTGCGCACCATGGGAGGTAACTGACATGGCGGTGAACTGGCCTCGTAAGGAACCGCTCACCGCGATACGGACCTCGCGTCGCGGCACCAAGGTGGGCATCGCGATCGGCGTGATCGCGGCGCTGGTCTTGGCCGGTGCACTCTGGTGGCTATTCGACCGGATGACCACGACCAAGATCACCGCGTACTTCGACCGCTCGGTCGGCATCTACGAGGGTTCGGATGTGCGCATTCTCGGTGTGCCGGTGGGCAAGGTGGATTCCGTCGAGCCGCAAGGCGAGCAGGTCAAGGTGGTGATGAGCGTCGACCGCAGCTACGACGTGCCCGCCGAGGCCAAGGCCGCGCAGATCACGCCGTCGATCGTCTCCGACCGCTACATCCAGCTGACCCCGGCCTACACCGATGGGCCGAAGATGCCACGCAATGCGACCATTCCGCGTGATCGCACGGTCACCCCGGTCGAGGTCGACCAGCTGTACAAGAGCATCACCGAACTCTCGGATGCGTTGGGCCCCAACGGCGCCAACGCCAAGGGCGCGGTGAACGAATTGGTGCGCACCTCGGCGGCGAATCTGGCGGGCAACGGAGAAGCCTTGGCCAACAGCATCACTCAGCTCTCGCGCGCGGCGCGGTACCTGGGTGATGCCCGCGGCGATATCTTCGACACCGTCAAGAATCTGCAGACCTTCGTCACCATGCTGGCCCAGAACGACCAGCAGGTGCGGCAATTCAATGCCCAGCTCGCGGATCTGTCGACCTTCCTCGCGGGGGAACGCCAGGATCTGGGTGCGGCACTGAACCTGCTGTCGGTCGCGCTGGGCGATGTCGCCCGGTTCATCGACGAGAACCGCGATCTGGTCCAGCAGAATGCCCAGGGCCTGACCACGCTCACCGCGACACTGGCCAAGCAGCGCGACGATCTGGCCGCGGCACTGCCGGTGCTGCCGCTTGCGCTGAGCAACCTGATCAATATTCACAATGCCGAATCCGGCACCCTCGACATGCGCGCCAACCTCACCGATCTGCAGGATCCGTTCGGCGCGGTGTGCAAGATGCTGGATCTGAGCAAGTTGATGCCCGGCGATCCGAAGTTCGAGGCGCTCGGCAAACAGATGCGCCCGATTCTGGACCACTGCAAGGAGATCACCGATCAGATCACCGCCGGTGTCAAGACGCCGACGTTGATCCTGCCGTTCGGCATCCTCAGCAATGACAACGAGCAGCGCGCTCCGGTGCCCGGCACGGTCCCCGGCACCCCGTCCGATCAACTTCCGCCCTCGCAGGGAGGCGGCCAGCGATGAACATCCGAATTCGTTCCGCGGCACGCACTTTCGGCGCCGTGCTGGTGGTCGGCATGAGCGCGGTCCTGGTGACCTCGTGCTCGTCCGAGGGCATCTACGCGGTGCCGCTGCCCGGCGGCGCCGATGTCGGTGACCATCCGATGACCATCGATATCCGCTTCGACGATGTGCTCGATCTGGTGCCGCAGTCCGCGGTCAAGGTCGAGGGCGTGGCGGTCGGCCGCGTCGAGAAAATCGCACTGGCCCCGGACGGCTGGACCGCCAGCGTGCGCGCGCTGGTGAACTCCTCGGTCGATCTGCCCGCCAATGTGCGGGCCGAGGTGCGGCAGTCGAATCTGCTCGGCGAGAAATTCATCGAGCTGTCCAAGCCGGCCGAGGAACCCGACAGCAAGAAACTCGGCAACGGTTCGGTCATCCCGGCCGACCACACCCGGCACGCGACGGAGATCGAGCAGGTGCTCGGAGCGCTGTCCTTGCTGCTCAACGGTGGTGGCGTCGCGCAGCTGCAGCCCATTGTCACGGAGCTGAACAAGACACTCGGTGGCCGCGAGGAGCGGGTGCGTTCATTGCTCGATCAGGCCAATACCCTGATCGGTGGGCTGAACGAGCAGGTCGACGACATCACCAGAGCCATCGACGGACTCGCCACACTGAGCAACCGGGTCAGCACCCAGACCGACCAGATCAGCAAGATCATCGATGAGCTGCCGCGGGGCATCAAGATCCTGGACGAGCAGCGGCCACAACTGATCGCGCTGCTGCAGCAGCTGGATCGGGTGGGCCAGGCCGGGTTCGATGTGTTGAACCACTCGAAGGACGACCTGATCAAGGATCTGACCTCGCTGCGTCCGACGCTGCAGGAACTCGGCAAGGCCGCACCGGATCTGGTCACCGCGCTGCCGCTGGTGCCGACCTATCCGTTCCCGGACTCGACACTGGAGGGCACCTTCGGCGGCCAGGTGAACACCTGGCTCTCGGTGGATCAGCAGATCGGTGTCACACTCGGTAATCTCGGCGTCGGCAAGGGTGATCCGGTATACATTCCGCCGCCCTACGGCCCCGAGGTGCCGGTGAATCCGACCAACCCGTACTACGGCGGCAATGGTCCGCGTTCGGGTTGGCCGACGGTATCGCTGCTGCCGCTGCCGCCCAATATTCCTCGTTACCCGGCCGGTCTGCCGCAGCTGCCGACCGATCCGCTCGGGGCGATTCTCGACCAGATCGGAGGTGGTCAGCGATGACCCGTCTGGTGCGCTATCAGCTGGTCGCGTTCGCCTTGATCGCGGTGCTCGGCGTGGTTTTCGTCGGCGCCAAATACGTTCGGCTCGATCACATGCTCGGTATCGGCGAGTACAAGGTGAAGGTGGAAGCCAAGCAGACCGGCGGCATCTACAAGGGCGCCGAGGTGACCTACCGCGGCGTCCCGGTCGGGCGGGTCGGCAATCTCGAACTCACCGACACGGGTGTGGCCATCAGTCTGGTGCTCGATTCGGGTGCGCCGAAGATTCCGGAGTCGGCTCGTGCGGTGATCGCCAACCGTTCGGCCATCGGTGAGCAGTACGTGGATCTGCAGCCCGATTCCGACAAGGGCCCGTATTTGCGCGACGGTTCGGTCATCGCCTCGGCGACGACGCCGATTTCGGTCGAACAGCTGGTCCAGAGTGTGGATACCTTCACCCGCTCGGTCGATCTCACCGCGCTCAACACCACCGTCACCGAACTCGGCAAGGCCTTCGACGGCAAGGGCGACGACCTCAAGGTCTTCATCGATTCGCTGAACAAGTTCACCGCGACGTTCAACGACACACTGCCGCAGACGATCCAGCTGATCCGCGACGGCCGGGTCGCACTGGGCACCCAGGCCGAGCAGTCGGGCTACATCCGGCAGTTCAGCCAGGGCCTCGACGAACTCACCGCCCAGCTGCGCTCCAGCGATCCGGATATCCGGCGTCTCATCGGCACCGGCACCGATGCCGGTCAGCAGATCACCGCGCTGCTGCACGAGAGCGGCGGCGCCCTCACCGAGGACCTGACCAACCTGCGTCAGCTGTTGCTGTCCATCTCGCCGAAGTTCTACGCGCTGCGCCCGCTGCTGCAGATGCTGCCGGGGCTGTCGATCGGCGCGTCGGCCACCGCGCCCGGCGACGGCACCAGCCACTTCGGCCTGGTGCTCGAGGTGAACAATCCACCCGCCTGCACCCAGGGCTACGAGGGCACCAAGGCGATCCTGGATCAGATGAAGCGGGAGAATCCGGACTTCGACGACACCCGCGACGACTTCCCGTTCAACAAGGACGCGAAATGCACTGTGCCGTTTGGCAATCCGACCGCGGTGCGCGGCGGTCTGCGCGCCGACCTGGCCGATCCGAGCATTGTGCAGCCCTGGGATGCCAACCCGAAGACCGATCCCGAGAAGCTGAATCTGAACCCGATCGCCGTGCAGATGGCCACCCTGCTGGGGGTCACGCCCAAGCGGTGAGCAGGACCTACGCGGTTACCCCGCAGTAATAGAAGTTAGGGTGTCACGCTGTGAGCATCGACATGTCCAAGGAAACGCCGGCGGTGACCGGCTCCGATTCCACGGAAACTGATGCCGCAGCGCATGACGCGACGGCATCGGATCCCGTGCCCCCGACGGTGGCGTCCTCGGACGCTGCCACCGGACGACGCGCGGCCACCATGGCCGCGGCCGCCGCGCTGGTCGTGGCGCTGATCGCCGCGGTCTGGTTCGGCACCGGCTGGGTGCGCGCGGCGTTCTTCACCGACGGTCCGCGTGCCGAGGCGCGCGATACCGCCCTCGCCGATGCCAGGCAGGCCGCGATCAACCTGATGTCGTTGGATCCCAATGATGTGGACGGTTCGATCAAGCTGATCCAGTCGTCGATGACCGGATCGCTGCTCGACGATGCCACCAAGACCCAGGATCAGTTCCGCGAGCAGGCCAAGCAGGCGAAGACCAGACTGGAGTCCAAGGTCATCGGCTCCTCGCTGACCGCGCTGAACTCCGAGCGCGACCACGCCTCTGCGCTCATCGTGCTGCAGACCACCAGGACGGCCCCGGACGTCGCGCCGTATCCCTATCGGCAGACCTGGGCCCTCGATCTGGTCAAGCAGGGTGACATCTGGAAGGCCGAGAAGGCGAGTCCACTGAGTCAGCCCATCCCCCTGAATCAACCGACTGCCGGACAGCCCGGTGCGACACCGTCCGAGGGCGCGGCGCCCAAGCCCGGATCGTAGGAGAACCCGTCATGGCATCTCGTCGACCAGTCAATCGGGTCACTCCCCGCAACCGTCCCACCGTCGGCCGTACGGCGGCGAACACCGGGTCCGTTACCACCCGCCGCAGCAGCCGTGCGGCCGAGGAAACGACCGTGAAGCGCCGGGCGAAGGTCGCCGGGGTCGCCGGCACCGTGGAATCGGCCGGCTCGGCTCCACCGTCCGCCGTGCCGTCGCGGCCGTGGTCGCAGCGGTTGCGTCCGAATGCGGGTTGGGGCGTGGTCGCGGCCATCCTCGTCGTCGCCGTGCTGCTCGGCGCATTCGCCACGGTCGCGGCCTTCCGTCCGGGCATCGACGACTCGAATGCGGCCTATGTGGACAGCAAGGCCACCGAAGAGGTGACCGCGGCCGCCTCGCACGCGTTGAAGACCATCTACGCCTACGACGTGAACAAACTCGACGGCTACAAGGATGCGGTACACGGGGTCGTCACCGGGCAGATGCTTGCCGATTTCGACAAGTACGCCGATACCAATCTCGCCGCCCTGAAACAGGCGCAGACCAGCGCCGATGCCCTCGCCGACCCGATCGGGGTGACCTTGCTCACCGAGGATCGCGCCGAACTGCTGGTGAACTTCGTGGTCAGCGCGAACAAGAACGGGGTCGCCCAACAGAGCGCGTCCGGCCCGATCGTGCTGAAAATGCAGAAGGTGGACGGCAAGTGGCTGGCCGCGGCCATCGTCGATCAGTGATTTCGGCGGCATAAGCCCAGCGGGCCAGGGGATCTGGCCGATCATCGGCTCGAGCCCGCCACTTGACGAGTTTCGCCGGACACGTCACGCTATTCACAACAGCGGCAGCTGTCACAGTGGCTTCACAAGCCCCGTGACTACCCGACGCAGCCAGCGATTCGGGCATGGCACGCGGACATAACGGTCACGGCGCGCCGCCACGCGGCGGCTGTTTCGGGTGGTACTTTGACACCACCTTGCGTATGGGTGTACGGTTGGACGTTGCGCTGGCTGCCTCCTGTCCATACCTCGATTTGCACACGTAAGTTCCACCTTCCGGTGTTACTTCCGTTGTTGCCTGTTCGGGTTTCGTTCGGGTTGTATCCAGCGGAATTCGTAGCAGACAAGCGACGGTCGCGGACCACCACGCGACGCGCGTGAGGTGCTGGAAGGACGCATCTTGGCAGTCTCCACCCAGACCAAGGCAGTTGCCGGAATCCCCGGAGCCCCGTTGCGGGTGTCTTTCGCGAAGATCCGTGAACCCTTGGAGGTGCCCGGACTTCTCGATCTACAGACCGACTCATTTGCATGGTTGATCGGCTCGCCTTCGTGGCGTGAGAAAGCCGCGGCTCGCGGCGACGGCGGACTAACGGGCGGTCTGGAGGAGGTACTCGAGGAGCTCTCGCCGATCGAGGACTTCTCCGGGTCGATGTCGTTGTCTTTCTCGGATCCTCGTTTCGAGGAGGTCAAGGCCTCCATCGACGAGTGCAAAGACAAGGACATGACCTACGCGGCGCCGTTGTTCGTGACCGCCGAGTTCATCAACAACAACACCGGTGAGATCAAGAGCCAGACGGTCTTCATGGGTGATTTCCCGATGATGACCGATAAGGGCACGTTCATCATCAACGGCACCGAGCGCGTCGTCGTATCGCAGCTGGTGCGTTCGCCGGGTGTGTACTTCGATCACTCCGTCGACAAGGGCACCGAGAAGGACCTGCACAGCGTGCGCGTCATTCCGTCGCGCGGTGCGTGGCTGGAGTTCGATGTCGACAAGCGCGACACCGTCGGTGTGCGCATCGACCGCAAGCGCCGTCAGCCGGTCACCGTGCTGCTGAAGGCGCTGGGGTGGACCACCGAGGAGATCGTCGAGCGCTTCGGCTTCTCCGAGATCATGATGTCGACCCTGGAGAAGGACAACACCGCCGGTCAGGACGAGGCGCTGTTGGACATCTACCGCAAGCTGCGTCCGGGTGAGCCGCCGACCAAGGAGTCCGCGCAGACCCTGTTGGAGAACCTGTTCTTCAAGGAGAAGCGCTACGACCTGGCGCGCGTCGGTCGCTACAAGATCAACAAGAAGCTCGGCATCCACCTCGGCGAGCCGATCACCGCATCGGTGCTCACCAAGGAAGACATCGTCACCACGATCGAGTACCTGGTGCGTCTGCACGCCGGTGATCGGGCGATGACCGCGCCGGGCGGCGAAGAGGTGCCGGTCGAGGTCGACGACATCGACCACTTCGGCAACCGTCGCCTGCGCACCGTCGGCGAACTGATCCAGAACCAGATCCGGGTCGGCCTCTCGCGTATGGAGCGTGTGGTCCGCGAGCGGATGACCACCCAGGACGTCGAGGCCATCACGCCGCAGACCCTGATCAACATCCGTCCCGTCGTGGCCGCGATCAAGGAGTTCTTCGGAACCTCGCAGCTGTCGCAGTTCATGGACCAGAACAACCCGCTGTCGGGTCTGACCCACAAGCGCCGCCTCTCGGCGCTCGGCCCGGGTGGTCTGTCGCGTGAGCGCGCCGGCCTGGAAGTCCGTGACGTGCACACCTCGCACTACGGCCGCATGTGCCCGATCGAGACCCCGGAAGGCCCGAACATCGGCCTGATCGGTTCGCTGTCGGTGTACGCGCGGGTCAACCCGTTCGGCTTCATCGAGACGCCGTACCGCAAGGTGGTCGACGGCGTGGTCACCGACGAGGTCAAGTACCTGACCGCCGACGAAGAGGACCGCCACGTCCGTGCGCAGGCCAACTCGCCGGTCGACGCCGACGGCCGCTTCATCGAGGAGCGCGTGCTCTGCCGCCGGGGCAACGACGAGAACGAGCTCGTCCCCGCCTCCGAGGTCGACTACATGGACGTCTCGCCGCGCCAGATGGTTTCGGTCGCGACCGCGATGATTCCGTTCCTCGAGCACGACGACGCCAACCGTGCCCTCATGGGTGCGAACATGCAGCGCCAGGCCGTACCGCTGATCCGTTCCGAATCCCCGATCGTGGGTACCGGTATGGAGCTGCGCGCCGCGGTCGACGCCGGTGATGTCGTGGTGAACGAGAAGTCCGGTGTGGTGGAAGAGGTTTCGGCCGATTACGTCACCGTGATGGCCGACGACGGCACCCGCAAGAGCTACCGGATGCGCAAGTTCGCGCGCTCGAACCAGGGCACCTGCGCCAACCAGCGTCCGATCGTGGACGAGGGGCAGCGGGTCGAGTCCGGTCAGGTGCTCGCCGATGGTCCGTGCACCGAGAACGGTGAGATGGCGCTCGGTAAGAACCTGCTCGTGGCGATCATGCCGTGGGAAGGCCACAACTACGAGGACGCGATCATCCTGTCGCAGCGCCTCGTGGAGGAGGACGTGCTCACCTCGATCCACATCGAGGAGCACGAAATCGATGCCCGCGACACCAAGCTCGGTGCCGAGGAGATCACCCGGGATATCCCGAACGTCTCCGACGAGGTCCTCGCGGACCTGGACGAGCGCGGCATCGTGCGTATCGGCGCCGAGGTGCGCGACGGCGACATCCTGGTCGGCAAGGTCACCCCGAAGGGTGAGACCGAGCTGACCCCGGAGGAGCGGCTGCTGCGCGCGATCTTCGGTGAGAAAGCGCGCGAGGTGCGTGACACCTCGCTGAAGGTGCCGCACGGTGAGTCCGGCAAGGTCATCGGCATCCGCGTGTTCTCGCGCGAGGACGACGACGATCTGCCTCCCGGTGTCAACGAGCTGGTCCGGGTGTACGTGGCGCAGAAGCGCAAGATCCAGGACGGCGACAAGCTGGCCGGTCGGCACGGCAACAAGGGTGTTATCGGCAAGATCCTCCCGACCGAGGACATGCCGTTCCTGCCCGATGGCACGCCGGTGGACATCATCCTGAACACCCACGGTGTGCCGCGTCGTATGAACATCGGCCAGATCTTGGAGACCCACCTCGGGTGGATCGGCAAGGCGGGCTGGGATGTCGGCGCCGATGGGGACGGTTCCCGTCCGGACTGGGCCAAGGCACTGCCGGAGGAGATGCTGGCGGCTCCGGCCGATTCCAACATCGCCACCCCGGTGTTCGACGGTGCTCGTGAAGAGGAGCTGACCGGTCTGCTCGCCTCGACCCTGCCGAACCGCGACGGTGAGCGCATGGTCGACGACAACGGCAAGGCGACGTTGTTCGACGGACGTTCCGGTGAGCCCTTCCCGTACCCGGTCGCGGTCGGCTACATGTACATCCTGAAGCTGCATCACCTGGTCGACGACAAGATCCACGCCCGTTCGACCGGCCCGTACTCGATGATCACCCAGCAGCCGCTCGGTGGTAAGGCGCAGTTCGGTGGTCAGCGCTTCGGTGAGATGGAGTGCTGGGCCATGCAGGCCTACGGCGCCGCCTACACCCTGCAGGAACTGCTCACCATCAAGTCCGACGACGTGGTCGGTCGCGTGAAGGTGTACGAGGCGATCGTCAAGGGCGAGAACATTCCGGAGCCGGGCATTCCGGAGTCGTTCAAGGTGCTCCTGAAGGAGCTCCAGTCGCTGTGCCTCAATGTCGAGGTGCTGTCTTCGGACGGTGCGGCGATCGAGATGCGCGACGGCGATGATGAGGATCTGGAGCGCGCGGCCGCGAACCTGGGCATCAACCTGTCCAGGAACGAAGCCGCGACCGTCGACGATCTGGCGAACTAGGCGGTAGGGCCGGATGTCGTGCACGCCGACGACACCCGGCCTCCGCGCTCGACCAACTAGTGAACTTTTTGCTCGAATTCGACCCGAATAGGGGAAAGGAAGTTACGTGCTAGACGTCAACTTCTTCGATGAACTCCGGATCGGTCTGGCCACCGCCGAAGACATCCGCCAGTGGTCCTACGGCGAGGTGAAGAAGCCGGAGACCATCAACTACCGCACGCTCAAGCCGGAGAAGGACGGCCTGTTCTGCGAGAAGATCTTCGGTCCCACCCGGGACTGGGAGTGCTACTGCGGTAAGTACAAGCGTGTCCGCTTCAAGGGCATCATCTGTGAGCGCTGTGGCGTCGAGGTGACTCGTGCCAAGGTGCGCCGTGAGCGGATGGGCCACATCGAGCTGGCCGCTCCGGTTACCCACATCTGGTACTTCAAGGGCGTGCCTTCGCGCCTCGGGTATCTGCTCGACCTGGCGCCGAAGGATCTGGAAAAGATCATCTACTTCGCCGCCTACGTCATCGTCGGTGTCGACGAGGAGCTGCGCCACAACGAGCTCTCCACGCTCGAGGCCGAGATGGAGGTCGAGAAGAAGGCGGTCGCCGATCAGCGCGACGCCGATCTCGAGGCCCGCGCCCAGAAGCTCGAGGCCGATCTGGCCGAGCTCGAGGCCGAGGGTGCCAAGTCCGACGTTCGCCGCAAGGTCAAGGACGGCGGCGAGCGCGAAATGCGTCAGCTGCGCGACCGTGCCCAGCGCGAGCTGGACCGGCTCGACGAGATCTGGAACACCTTCACCAAGCTGTCGGTCAAGCAGCTCATCGTCGATGAGGTGCTCTACCGCGAGCTGATCGACCGCTACGGCGAGTACTTCACCGGCGCCATGGGTGCGGAGTCCATCCAGAAGCTGATGGAGAACTTCGACATCGACGCCGAGGCCGAGTTGCTGCGCGAGACCATCCGCAGCGGTAAGGGCCAGAAGAAGCTGCGCGCGCTCAAGCGGCTCAAGGTTGTCGCGGCCTTCCAGGCCAACGGCAACTCGCCCATGGGCATGGTGCTCGACGCCGTTCCGGTGATCCCGCCGGAGCTGCGCCCGATGGTTCAGCTCGACGGTGGCCGCTTCGCCACCTCCGACCTGAACGACCTGTACCGCCGCGTGATCAACCGCAACAACCGCCTCAAGCGACTGATCGATCTGGGTGCGCCCGAGATCATCGTCAACAACGAGAAGCGGATGCTGCAGGAGTCCGTGGACGCGCTGTTCGACAACGGCCGCCGTGGCCGCCCGGTCACCGGACCGGGTAACCGCCCGCTGAAGTCGCTGAGCGATCTGCTCAAGGGTAAGCAGGGTCGTTTCCGGCAGAACCTGCTCGGTAAGCGCGTCGACTACTCCGGTCGTTCGGTCATCGTCGTCGGTCCGCAGTTGAAGCTGCACCAGTGCGGTCTGCCCAAGCTGATGGCGCTGGAGCTGTTCAAGCCGTTCGTGATGAAGCGTCTGGTCGACCTGAACCACGCGCAGAACATCAAGTCCGCCAAGCGGATGGTGGAGCGGCAGCGGCCGCAGGTGTGGGATGTCCTCGAAGAGGTCATCGCCGAGCACCCGGTGCTGCTGAACCGTGCGCCCACCCTGCACCGCCTCGGCATCCAGGCCTTCGAGCCGCAGCTGGTGGAGGGTAAGGCCATCCAGCTGCACCCGCTGGTCTGTGAGGCGTTCAACGCCGACTTCGACGGTGACCAGATGGCCGTGCACCTGCCGCTGTCCGCGGAGGCGCAGGCCGAGGCCCGCATCCTGATGTTGTCCTCGAACAACATCCTGTCGCCCGCCTCGGGTCGTCCGCTGGCCATGCCGCGTCTGGACATGGTGACCGGTCTGTACTACCTGACCCGCCTGGAAGACGGCGCGCGGGGCGAGTACCAGGCGGCCACCAAGGACGCACCGGAACAGGGCGTGTACTCCTCGCCCGCCGAGGCGCAGATGGCGGTGGACCGCGGTGAGCTCACCGTGCGTTCGTTGATCAAGGTGCGGCTCACCGACCAGCGCCCGCCGAAGGCCGTCGAGGCCGAGCTGTTCCCGGATGGCTGGAACCGCGGCGACGCGTGGATCGCCGAGACCACCCTCGGTCGCGTGCTGTTCAACGAGCTGCTCCCGGCGGACTACGCGTTCATCAACGAGCAGATGCCGAAGAAGCGTCAAGCCACGATCATCAACGATCTGGCCGAGCGCTACCCGATGATCGTGGTCGCGCAGACCGTCGACAAGCTGAAGGACGCGGGCTTCTACTGGGCCACCCGTTCCGGCGTGACGGTCTCGATGTCGGACGTGCTCGTTCCGCCGGAGAAGACCGAGATCATGGAGCGCTACGAGGCGCAGTCCGATCAGATCGAGAAGAAGTACCAGCGTGGTGCTCTCGACCACCAGGAACGCAACAACGCCCTGGTCAAGATCTGGCAGGAAGCGACCGAAGAGGTCGGTAAGGCGCTGCGTTCGCACTACCCGGCCGACAACCCGATCATCACGATCGTCGACTCGGGCGCGACCGGTAACTTCACCCAGACTCGTACCCTCGCCGGTATGAAGGGCCTGGTTACCAACCCGAAGGGTGAGTTCATCCCGCGGCCGATCAAGTCCTCCTTCCGTGAGGGCCTGACGGTGCTGGAGTACTTCATCAACACCCACGGTGCCCGTAAGGGTCTGGCCGACACCGCGCTTCGCACCGCCGACTCGGGTTACCTGACCCGTCGTCTGGTGGACGTCTCGCAGGACGTCATCGTGCGCGAGCACGACTGTGGCACCGAGCGTGGCATCACCGTGCCGATCGCGGAGAAGCAGTTCGATGGCTCGCTGATCCGGGACGCGCATGTGGAGACCTCCGCCTACGCGCGGACGCTCGCGGCCGATGCGATCGACGCGAAGGGCAATGTCATCGTGGAGAAGGGCGCCGACCTCGGCGACCCGGCCATCGAGGCGCTGCTCGACGCCGGCATCACCGATGTGAAGGTCCGCTCCGTGCTGACCTGCACCACCGGCACCGGCGTGTGCGCGACCTGCTACGGCCGCTCCATGGCGACCGGCAAGCTGGTCGATATCGGTGAGGCCGTCGGTATCGTCGCCGCACAGTCCATCGGTGAGCCCGGTACCCAGCTGACCATGCGTACCTTCCACCAGGGTGGTGTCGCGGGTGACGACATCACCGGCGGTCTGCCCCGTGTGCAGGAGCTCTTCGAGGCTCGTGTGCCCAAGGGCAAGGCGCCGATCGCGGAGGTCTCGGGTCGGGTGCGGCTCGAGGACGACGATCGCTTCTACAAGATCACCATCATCCCGGATGACGGTGGTGAAGAGGTTGTCTACGACAAGCTCTCGAAGCGTCAGCGCCTGCGTGTGTTCAAGCACGACGACGGTACCGAGCGTCTGCTCTCCGACGGTGACCACGTCGAGGTCGGCCAGCAGCTGCTGGAAGGCGCGGCGGATCCGCACGAGGTGCTGCGCGTGATGGGTCCCCGTCAGGTGCAGATCCACCTGGTCCACGAGGTCCAGGAGGTCTACCGCTCGCAGGGTGTGTCGATCCACGACAAGCACATCGAGGTCATCGTGCGCCAGATGCTGCGTCGCGTGACGATCATCGATTCGGGTGCCACGGAGTTCCTGCCCGGCTCGCTCACCGAGCGGTCCGAGTTCGAGGCCTCCAACCGTCGCGTCGTCGCCGAGGGCAATGAGCCCGCGGCGGGTCGCCCGGTGCTGATGGGTATCACGAAGGCGTCGCTCGCGACCGATTCGTGGCTGTCTGCGGCATCGTTCCAGGAGACCACCCGAGTCCTGACCGACGCGGCCATCAACTGCCGCTCGGACAAGCTCATCGGTCTGAAGGAAAACGTGATCATCGGCAAGCTGATCCCGGCCGGTACCGGCATCAACCGTTACCGCAACATCCAGGTCCAGCCGACCGAAGAGGCTCGTGCCGCGGCGTACGCGGTGCCGTCCTATGACGACACCTACTACAGCCCGGACAGCTTCGGCGCCACCACCGGTGCCGCGGTCCCGCTCGACGATTACGGTTTCAGCGACTACCGGTAATCCGGTAGCTCTTGGTCAGGCGATCGCCCCGCTCCGATAGGAGCGGGGCGATCGCTTTTTCACATATTGTCGAGATATCGCAACTGCGGACGACCACTTTCGTGCTGTGAAGACGGCCGGACTGGATTTCACCTTCGGCTCACGTGCCGAGCAGTAGATTTGCGAACTTTCCGATGAATCCCGCAGGAGGTCTTCATCCGACGGTTGCGGGGTGGTGGGGTGGGTTTGTCACGATGAGGGGTATGCGGTGGTGTGTGGCGGGTCTGGTCGGGGTGTTGGTTGCCGCCGCCGGTGTGGCATCGGCGGACGGGCCGGGACGCGGGTTCGATGTGCAGGCGCATCGGGGTGGGGCGGGGCTGGTGGTGGAGAATACGTTGGCCGCGTTCGCGAATGCGCTGGAGTTGGGGGTCAGCACATTGGAATTGGATGTGCAGATTACCGCGGATGGATTTGCGGTGGTCACGCATGATCGGGATCCCAGTCCGGAGAAGTGTGTGGATACCGCACCCGCATTTCCGGGCGATCCGAAATTCCCGTATGTGCCCGGTGTCCAGTTCATTCGGGATCTGACATTGGCTCAGGTGCGGACGATCGATTGCGGATCGAAGCAATTGGCCGCATTTCCGAATCAGCGCACCGTGCCGGGGGAGCGAATGCCGAAGCTAGCGGAGATATTCGATCTGGTGCGGGCCTATCGAGCCGATCAGGTGATGCTGAATGTCGAGACGAAGGTGGAGGCCGGGGCACCGGAGCAGACCGCGCCGCGGGAACAATTCGTGCAGGTGGTCGCGACGGAAGTGCGGCGGGCGCATATCGAAAACCGGGTGACCATACAGAGTTTCGATTGGGGCGCGCTGATGCGGATGCGACAGGTCGCGCCTGAGTTGCCGATCGTCGCGCTGACCAATGGGCAGCAATTTCTGCAGGCGGGCCAGCCGGGTGCGTCGCCGTGGTTGGGCGGGATCGACATCGATGACTTCCCCGGCACACTGCAGGAGAAATATGTCGCGGCCGCAGCATCTTTCGGCGCGAATGTGCTGTCACCGGTGCACGGCAGTCCGCAGGACGGCACAGTCGAGGATTCGGGCTACGTGGCATTCACGACCGCCGAACTGGTCCGCGTCGCGCACGAGCGCGGTATGGCGGTGGTGCCGTGGACGGTGGACGATCGCGCCACGATGACCGCGCTGATCGATCTCGGTGTGGACGGCCTGATCACCAACCGCCCGGACCTACTGCGCGCCATTCTCGCCGAACGCGGCTGCCGGTTGCCCAGGGCCTATCACCGCTGATTCCGATGACGCACTCGGGGACAGATTTTGCCTGCGATATGGCATTTCTCCTCGAATCCCGCCGGTAGCCAGTTGCCCGACTGTAGGAGGGGATGGCTCGGGAACTGAGTGTGTGCCGCGAGTGCGAAAATCAATACGGCCCATGGGCTTTGGACCTGGAGGAGATGCGGATTGCCGTTTCGGTCCGGATAGCGGCAGACCAGCCGGTCGGGACCGGGCATATCCACCATTTCCAGACCCGCCCAATGCACCGAGAACGAATGATCGGCGTTGTAGCAGTACATCCGTCGGTCCGAAACCATCACCGAGCCCGGGCGTTCGGCCACCCAGCGCGGGTGCAGTCCGGCCTCGGCCTGGCGGCGGCGCGAGCGGTTCGCCATGGCATTGCCGAGATGGGCGGCCGCCACAAAGGACAACGAGCCGACCGCGGTCACGCTATTGCGATTCCAGGTTCCGTCTCCGACCGCGCGCCACTGGAACCAGACGGCGGGCCCCTCGGCCAGGCATATTTCGTCGGATTCGGTTCGGACCATGGTCGCCCGGGTCGGCAGTTCGGCGAGCCGGGCGTGCAGCAGGAAGTCGACGACACCGCAGGTGTACAGCAGATGGTCGTCGACCGTGGACCAACCCACCTGCTGTGCGATGATCCGATCGATATCGGAGGTCGGGTCGTACATCGGCCCTACCGCCCGGTCGGCCCCGGATACATCGGCATTTCCCTGGCTCTCCGCGCCAACGCCGTCATGCAATATCCAATCGCGATAGATGCGCCACCGTTGTCAATTGTGCCCAAGCCGAGCCGATCGCGCGATCATCCGTCGTGGGCGTGCACCCGTGCGGTTGGGTTCGTAGGCTGGTACGGCCCGAAATGCCGGGCCCGGCCGCCGACTTCGAGACGGGATCACACCCATGACGTATGGACAACAACCCGGCTACGGATACCCGCCGACCCAGCCGCAGTTCGAGCCACCGGCACATCTGGGCTTCGCGGTCGTCGCCACGATCATCGGGACGCTGACCTGTCTGGTGGGTACGGTGCTCGGGCTGGTCGCGATCGTCTTCGGTACCCAGGTGCATTCGAAGTGGATCGCGGGTGATATCGCCGGTGCGATGGATGCGTCGAAGAAGGCGAGGGGCTGGGCGATCGGCGCCATGGTGGCAAATGTGCTGTGCGTGGTACTCGGGCTCGGCTACCTGGTCGTTACGCTCACCCAATCGTCTTCCTGACCGGTCCGCGGTGGACAAGCGGTATTCGGCCGGGTATGAAATTAGAACACGTTTCAGTCGGTGGGAGATGCGATGGACGACGCGGCCATGGGTGATCTGGTGATGGCCGGATTTCAGAAGCTGGGGTTCATCCAGTTCGCCGGTATCGAAGGCGTGGAGTTCAGCGCGGGCCGCAATATCGTGACGATCGCGCCGCAGCCGCAACATCTCAACCACAACGGCGATCTGCATGCCGCGGTGCTTTTCGGCCTGGCCGAGACCGCGGCCATGGGCGCGTCGATCTCGGGCATTGTCGATCTGATGGGTGAGACATTCATCGTGGCCCGTGACGGCAGGATCGAATATCTCGCGCGCGCCAAAGGGGAGGCGGGTCCGTTCCTCGCGACCTCCGAGCTGACCGCCGAAACCCTGGCACAGGTGCGCGCCGATATCGCGGCGCGGGTCGATGTCGAGCTGGAGGTGCCGGTAGATATCACCGATAGCACCGGAAAATCCGTTGCCGCGTCGGCCTTCACAGCGGTCATTCGGCCGCGTCGGAAGTGAGCCGGGAGGGCGGTCCGCACCCGCCCTCCCACACCGGATTTCAGCGCTCGCTGTCGAGCAGCGCCATCTGCGCCTCGGCATAGCGCGCGCCCGCGATCTGATCCGCCGGCACGGCGGCCTCGATGGTCGCCAGTTCGTCCGAGCTGAGCTGGATATCCACGGCTCCAAAGGATTCCGACCAGCGCTGGCGCGTGCGCGCGCCGAGGATCGGCACGATATCCGCGCCCCGGGTCAGCACCCAGGCAATGGCCAGCTGGGCGACCGTAACGTCCTTCTCCGTCGCGATCTTCGCGAGGGCGTCGACCAACTTCAGATTCTGGTCCAGATTCGCACCCTGGAAGCGCGGGCTGTGGGCGCGGAAGTCGGTCGGTGCGAACGTCGCCCCCGGACGAACCGAATCGCTCAGCAGGCCACGCGACAGCACACCGTAGGCCGTGATGCCGATGCCGAGTTTGCGTACCTCGGGCAGGATTTCGGCCTCGATACCCCGGGAGATCAGCGAATATTCGATCTGCAAATCGGCGATCGGGTGTACGGCCGCGGCCCGGCGAATGGTTTCGACGCCGACCTCGGACAGGCCTATGTGTCGGATATAGCCCGCTTCGACGAGTTCGGCCATGGCACCGATCGTCTCCTCGATCGGGACATTCGGGTCCAAGCGGGCGGGCCGGTAGATGTCGATGTAATCCACGCCGAGCCGCTGCAGGCTGTAGATCAGGAAGTTGCGTAGCGCGACGGGTCGATTGTCGGTACCGCCCCAGGTGCCACCCGGTCCGCGCAGTGCGCCGAACTTGACGCTGAGCACCATATCCTCGCGGGGACGTTCGGCAATGGCCTTGCCGATCAGCATCTCGTTATGCCCCGCGCCGTAGAAATCGCCGGTATCGATGAGGTTGGTGCCGGAGTCCAGCGCGGCGTGGATGGTGGCAATCGATTCGGCGTCGTCGGTGGCGCCGTACATGCCGGACATGCCCATGGCGCCGAGTCCGATGCGACTGACCGCCGGGCCGGTAGTGCCGAGCTTGTTGGTGAGCTTCGATGTCGTCATGGGACCAGCTTGGCCCCTGGGCACGGGCGGCGGCAGAGATCGCTTATCGGGGGATCGGCGATCCCTGGCTGGCCCGCGCGTATTGCGGGACAGTGGTGTCATGGACCGATCCGAACTGGCCGATTTCCTGCGCAGGCGTCGCGAACAGCTGACACCGGCGGATGTCGGGCTGCCACCGGGGGTGCGCCGCCGCACGCCTGGTCTGCGCCGGGACGAGGTGGCGATGCTGGCGGGCATGTCCACCGACTACTACACCCGCCTCGAGCAGTCTCGCGGCCCGCGGCCCTCCACCCAGGTGCTGGCGTCGCTGGCGCGGGCACTGCGCTTCGACAATGACGAGCGTGACCACCTGTATCACCTGTGCGACCACGCCCCGCCCGGACGCGAGTTCGCCGATAAGCATGTCGGGCCCGGGATCATGCATGTGCTCGCGAAACTGGACGACACCGCCGCCACGATCATCACCGACCTCGGCGAGGTGCTGGTGCAGAACCGAATGCACACCCTGCTCGTCGGTGATCACGCGAATCGGCGCGGTTGGGATCGGTTCTATGCCTGGCGCTGGTTTACCGATCCGCAGGGGCGCTCGATCTTCCCGAAGGAGGATTGGGATCGATTGGGCCGCAACCACGTCGCGGATCTGCGCGCCACTGCGGCGCGCCGATCCGGCGATGCCGACGTCACCGAATACGTGAGCCGATTGCGTACCGCGAGTACGGAATTCGAGCAGTTGTGGCACGAACACGCGGTGGCGGTGCGGACTTCGGATATCAAGCGGATCCTGCACCCCGAAGTCGGTGCGATCGATGTGGTCTGCGAAACCCTGCTGACCCCGAACGCGGCACAGCGTCTACTCGTCTATATGCCGCGTCCGGGCACCGATGCCGCGGAGAAACTGGATCTATTGCGCGTCATCGGAACACAGCGCCTGCTACCACACGGCTCGCTCAGGGATTGAGATTGAAGTAATCCACCGCCGCCTGTACGGCGGGTTCACCACCACCCGCAGACAGGCCTGCGAACGCACCGATAGCCCCGCCGACCACGGTCATGACCGGGACGGTGACGAAGTCGAAGACGAAAAGACCGAGCGGGAAACCGAGGACGAATCCGATGGCGGCACCGATGGCGGCACCGGTCAGCACCTGCGGCATGGACTTCTCGACCTGATCGAAGAAGCGCTCCTCGGTACTCACCTCCCGCACCGGCTCGTCGGTCGTGCTGATCGGGGTGAGCGACAGGCGCGTGCCCGCGTCATCGATGGCTGGCACCAGATCGATCCGATGTCCGCCGATCTTCAGCGCGGTCGGCAGCGCGGCAACCACCTGCCCGTTGTGGTCGGTCAGTGCGATGACCTTATTCTCGCGGATCAGATTCCAGCGACCTTCCGAAATGGTCGTCACCACGGCGTGGCGGTTCTCCGTCGCCGCGACGTGATAGCCGATGTTCTGGAAGAAACCTTGCAGATCGAGCGGTACGTCGGCGGTCGAATTCGGTACGGGCGGAGCGGGTTCGGCGTGTACGACGCTGGTGCCGATCGTGGTGGCCGCGAGCGCAAGCAGTGCCGTCGCGGTGATTCTGGAGATCCTCATCATCCTGCTCTTCTCGTCGCGGCACCCCGTGTGGAATGTCCGATTCAGTGTGCGACGAAGATAAGCGATCGGGCATGGCCGGGCAACCGGCGAATACCCGGAGCAGCCTGGCGAAGCCACCCCGGGCCATGCGTCAGACGACCTGCAGCACGATCTTGCCGCGGGTGCGGCCTGTTTCGCCGTACGCATGCGCCTTGGCGGCATCGGCCAGCGAGAACACGGTATCGATCTCGGGCCGGAGCTTGCCCGCTGCGACCAATTCGGCGATCGCACGCAGGCCGCCCGAATCCGGTTCCACCACAGTCCATCCGGTGTGTACGTCCGCGGTGGCCGGCACGTCGTCGGGGCCGGGGAGGGTCACCAGATGGCCGGCCGGGACGCAGTACGCGCAGTGAACGGGCACCGTAGTCGCCGCCGATGGTGTCGAGGACGACATCCATATCCCGGACCGCTTCGACGAAATCGATTGTGGTGTAGTCGATTACCTCGTCAGCGCCGAGGTGGCGGACGATTTCGTGCTTGTCCGCCCTCGCTGTTTCGATGACATACGCGCCCTTGGCCTTGGCTATCCGGCCAGATGCCTAACGCCACCCCCGCCGGGTGGATCAGAACTCGTTGTCCGGCACGGAGGTTCGCGGTGTCGATCAGACCTCGGCCGGCATCGCCCGCGGGCATCGATCGGTGCCTGCACCTGGTCCGCCGCGACCACGGCGTCGCTGTCGCCAATCGGGTGGCGCGCCGTTGTGTGGTTCCGCCCTGGCGTGACGGTGGCCAGGCGCAGTTCATCGAACGCCCGGTGCCCGAACCGACGGTCGCCTCGACGGCCGCGACTCGCGCCTGGCTGTTGGATCGCCTCGCGGACCAGATCTCGCTGGAGGCGATGGCGACGCACGCCCGCATGAGTGTGCGCACCTTTACCCGCAAGTTCCGCGACGAAGTCGGCGAGACCCCGGGCCGCTGGCTCACCGCTCAGCGCCTCGAACGGGCCCGTGACCTACTGGAGAACAGCGATCTCGGTATCGACCTGGTCGCCCACCGTGCGGGCTTCGGCACCGCCAATTCCCTACGCCAGCACATGCGTTCGGTACTCGGCACCTCACCCAACTGCTACCGCAGGACATTTCGCGGCACCGCGGTCTGAGTGCATTTCAGGTCCTGGCCGGACCGATGCGGCGCTTGCGGGGTTTCAGGTGCAAGCCGGGCAGCGGCGGGGCCGGAATGCGCTGTTCCGGGGTATGGCCGGCGATATCGGCGAAACGCTCGACATCGTGGGACTCCCAATCGTTTCGGGCCGCGACGATGTCCTCGTGGCTGCGGCCGACGAAGTTCCACCACATCACCAGCTCTTCGCCGAACGGCTCGCCGCCGATGAGTGCGAAATGCGCGCCCTCGCCGCTGCTGAGCCGCAGTTCGTCGCGTCCGGTGCCCAGGTACAGCAGTGGGCCCGCGGCGAGGTCGGTGCCATCCGCGGTGACATTGCCCTCGATCACCATGAGCGCGTGCTCGAAATCGGGATCCAGGGCGATGGTGGTGTCGGTGCCCGGTTCGATCCGCACATCCGCGCCGACAATTGGTGTGTACGCCTCGGCGGGCGAGGTGAGCCCGGCGAACGTGCCGATCAGCACGATGGCTCGCAAACCGGATGTCTGGTGGACCGGCAGCTCACGATGCTGTTCGAAATGCGGATCGATGCCGAGGCTGTTGCCGGGCAAGGCGATCCACAGCTGCAGGCCGTGCCCGGCGTGCGCCTGCGCGACGCCGTATTCGGAATGTGCGATGCCGCGGCCGGAGGTCATCAAATTGAGCTGTCCCGGTTCGATCTCCACATCGGAGCCGATCGAATCGCGGTGCCGGATGCGTCCGTCGAACGGCCAGGTCACCGTCTGCAATCCGATATGCGGATGCGGATCGATATCCGGTGACGCACCCGTCTTGGTGACCGTGGGCGAGCCGAAGTGATCGAGGAAGCACCAGGCGCCGACGGTCGGCAGATCACGTTGCGGCAGTACGCGTTCCACGTAGACGCCGCGCACTCCGCCGAGCGGGACCTCGCGCGCCGGATAGAGCTCCGCGACCGGACCGGGGCCCGGAGTGGCCTCGCAGAGCGCTTCCTCCGGATGCACATCGAGGTCACTCATGCCTGCGCCTCGCTGACGCTCGGCTCCGGCATGACCGACCTTGTCGCTGTGCTGATTGTTCGCTCGCTCATCGGGTGACACCCTTGCCGACCACATGCGGGTCGTACTGCGGGTGCTTTTCCAGGTAGGCCTTGATGAACGGGCACAGCGGCCGGATCACCCGGTCACGGGCGATCACATCCTCGACCGCGTTCGCGGCCAGGATGGTGCCGAGGCCCTTACCGGAGAACGCGCCATCGATCTCGGTGTGGATGAACACCGTCTCGTCGCCGCGCTCCTCGTACTCGCTGAACCCGGCCAGTTCGCCGTCGTAGAACACCTCGTAGCGCTTCTTCTCGTCGTTGCGAACGACCTTGCTCGCTGGCGTCGATTCGGTCATGGTCGACTTCTCCTTCGTCGGGCGTACCGGGTGTTTGCTCAGGATCGACACGCGGTTGAACGCGCCGATCGTCGTCGCGACCCAGAGGATCGCCGAAATCTGCTCATCCGATAGATGCTCCCGTGCCAGAGCGTACTCACGGTCCATCGCGTCCTCGTCCGGCAGCGTGGTGGCGAGTTCGGCCAGTGCCAGCGCCGCCCGTTCCCGCGGGGTGAACAGCTCGGTGCGCCGCCACGCGGACAGCACGGCGATTTCGCGTTCGCCGGCACCGGCCGCGACGGCCGCGCGATGATGCACGTCCAGGCAGTAGGCGCAGCCGTTGAGCTGTGAGACGCGCACGTTGATGAGTTCGATGAGCCTGCGGTCGAGTCCGGCCTCGGCGCCGGCCGCGCGGACCACGCTGGCCACGGTGTTCAGCGCTCGAAACGCTTCGGGGGTCTGCTTATCGAGGAACACACGTCCGCCGGAGAACTCCATGATCCGGATAGTAGAGCAGCACGGATCCGGACTGTGGTCCGGATCCGTTCGACGTTGTGTGCGGCGTTATCGCCGGAGAAGCGCGGCTGCAGGTGCCGGAAGTCCCGACCGTCCGCCAATTCGCGTGCCGTGGTGAAGGATCCGGTGAGGAATCCGCGACCGAGCGGCGAGTACGGCACGAAGGTCACGCCCAGTTCGGCGGCGGTGGGTACCGCGCTGCGCTCGACATCGCGGGAGAACAGCGACCATTCGGACTGCACGGCTGCGATCGGATGGACCGCATGGGCCGCGCGCAGTTCCTTGCCGGTCACCTCCGACAGACCGAGCGCCCGAACCTTGCCCTGCGCCACGAGTTCCGCCATCGCGCCGACCGATTCCGTGATCGGGACGGAGGGATCGCGGCGGTGCATGTAGTACAGGTCGATGGTGTCGATGCCGAGGCGGCGCAGACTGGCATCGACCGCGCCGCGGATGTATTCGGGTGAGTTATCGATACCGCGGAAGGTGGCGTCATCGGCCTTGCGGACGATGCCGAACTTGGTTGCGAGGACCACCCGGTCGCGGTTGGCGCGCACGAAATCGCTCAGGAATTCCTCGTTGTGACCCGAGCCGTACATATCGGCCGTATCGAACAGGGTGACGCCGAGTTCCAGTGCGCGATCGAGGGTGGCCCGCGATTCGGTGAGATCCGCGGGGCCGTATGCATCGCTCATCCCCATGCAGCCCAGGCCCTGTGTGCCCACCTGGATGCCGGTGGCGCCCAATGCCGTGGTCGCAAGTGCGGTCATATTTTGATCCTTTCGCATGGTTGCGTGAGTGCGGCCGGTTTGACGGCGGCGGTCTTGCCCTCGTACAGATCGATCTTGTAATCGAGTACGGCGAGGGTCTGACGAAGTTCGTCCATCTTGGCGAGCACCTCCGCGCGGGTATTGCGGAACATCTGCAGCCGTTCGGGCACGGTGGATTCCCCCTCCCGCACCAGTTCGGCATAGCGGACCATGTCCGCGACCGACATCCCGGTGGTGCGCAACCGGCCGATCAACGCCAACCATTCCAGATCGCGATTGCTGAACCGCCGCTTCCCGGCGTGATCGCGCCCGATGTAGTTCATCAGCCCGATCCGCTCGTACCAGCGCAGCGTGTCGCGACTCAGTCCCGACCGATCGGCCGCCTCACCGATCGAATACTGCGGCTTCTCCCGATCCGCATCGACGATTTGCTGATCACCGACAACCTGATCTACGGCTCCACCCATTGCACTCGCCCTCCTCGATGAATACGAACGACGTTAGCCACTTGGAGCGCACTCCAAGCAAGCTCCAATTCTGCCGAATCACGGAATCGGCTGCAGCCGCTTGGATACCTTGCGTGGGAGACTGGAGCCGACCAGGGTGGGGCGAGCTGAGGAGCGAGGGTGACGGCACTTCCTGAACCGGTGCGGCGACTGGCAATTGCCGCACCACGGCGGCCGCTGACTATCGCCGACTACGTGGCGCTCGACGAAGATGATCAGTTCCACGCGGAACTGCAGGAGGGGGCGCTCGTCATGACTCCGTCGCCGGAGCCGGAGCACAACCTGATCGGCCTCGAGCTTGCTGTCCAGGTACGAGCACAGCTCCCTCCGGAGTTGATTGCTGTCCCTGATGTGGACATCGACCTGCAGTTGGAGCCAGCGGATGGTCCTGCCACTGTGCGTCGACCGGATCTCGTGGTAGTGCGGCAAATCGAGCTCGACCGCCGAAAGTCCGAAGGCGGAGTGCTACGTGCGTCAAATGTCGTCGTGGTCGTCGAAATCGTCTCGCCGGGTTCACGACGGATGGACTATCACACTAAGCGCGACGAGTATGCCGATGCGGGAATCCCGCACTACTGGATCATCGATTCGACGGCACCTATGAGTCTGCTGGCTTTGTCGCTCACCGAGGAACTCGGCTATGTCGACAATGGCGAGGTTACGGGAACCTTCACGACTACGTCGCCCTGCCCGCTCACGATCGAGCTCGACAAGTTGGGTTGACCGAGCAAGCTGTAGCCATCCCCGCACGCGGCGTCGCGGTGCGGGGCCGAATCATCGATCGGGCGGCTGCACTGCGAGCTCAGTCGCGCTTGGGCAGCTCCTGTACGGCCCACTTGTTGCTGTCCGGATCGGCAAAGAAGGTGAACAGTCCCCAGCCCATATCCTTGACCGGCGTGGCCTCCACACCCGCCGCGACCAACTGCTGGTAGGCGTCCTCGGCGCTGGCGACGACCATCTGCATGCCCTCGACACTGCCCGGTGCCGCTTCGGTGATGCCTTCGCCGATGCAGATGGAGCAGCCGGAGCCGGGCGGGGTCAGCTGGACGAAGCGCAGGCTGTCGCTGACCCGATGGTCGTGGTCGGCATTGAAGCCGATCTTGGTGTAGAAGTCCTTGGCGCGGTCCACATCGGTCACCGGAATGGCGACCAGTTCGATTTTCCAATCCATCTGCTGATTATTTCGACTCACCCGCAAGCAGTCACCAGCGGAAGGCATCTCACCGGCTCGACGGCGAGAACTGGTTTTCGCACCTACCCTGGTGACATGCCAGGTAAGGACATCGACCGGATCAGGGCCCGCTCGGCCTGGGCCACGGTCAAGGAAAGCCCGGTGATCACCGCCATCGCGGTGGCGCCGTTCGTGTTGGCGCTCGGCGTCGTGTGGTGGCTGCTCGGCGGATTCGCCGCGTTCGTGCTGCTCGTCGTCCTCGGCGTCGTGGTGGTAGTGGGCGGTAAACTACTGCGCTGATCGCAGCCGCGATCAGCGCGGAATGTGGAAGCGCATCAGAGCACCGGTGCCCTCGTCCACCTGCGCCCACGGCCGGTCGAATTCGAGTACCGCGAGCGCCGATGTGGGGAACTTCCGGCTGAGCTCGATCGCCGGTTCGGAATCGCGATTGCTCGCCAACTCCCATGCCGTCCACGGCATTCCGGGCGCATGCCCGATGACCAGCAGAGTCGCGACATCGTCATCGCTGAGCTGAACCAATTCGATGAGCGTGCGCGGCGAGGCCTCGTATATGCCCGCCTCATAGACCACCGGGGCAGTGACTCCGGTGGCGGCAAGTGTTTCCCGGGTGCGGGTGGCGGTCGAGCACCGTACCGCATCGATCGGCGGCTGGGTCTCGCGTATCCACTGGCCGGCAAGTCCGGCCTCGCGCTGACCACGCGGAGCCAGCGGGCGCTCGTGATCGGAGATACCGTCGGGATATGCCGACTTACCGTGCCGCATGAGGATCAGAGTCCGCACCATGGAGATACCGTAAGCCCTCCGGAGGAGAGGCCTCTAACACACTCGAGGCAAACTGAAAGCGGCATCACATCACGGCGCCGCCGGGGGGACCCTCCGCCGGCACCGCGACGATGACGCTCCCGACCACTCCCGACCCCTTGGGTGGCTCTACAGCCCAGGTACATTTTCGAGGATCTGCACAATATGGCCTACGTAATCACGCAGCGTTGTTGCAACGACGCCAGCTGCGTCACCGAGTGCCCGGTCGATTGCATTCGTCCCACCCCGGACCAGCCGGAATTCGCGACGACCGAGATGCTCTACATCGACCCTGACACCTGTATCGACTGCGGTGCCTGCGTCGACGCGTGCCCGGTGGAGGCCATCTTCTCCGAGGATGATCTGACCGCGTCGCTGGCCAGGTTCCGTGACATCAACGCCGCCTACTTCCAACGGCATCCACTCGAATCGAACTTCGATCCGATCGTCACGCCCGCGCGTCCGCCCAAGGAACTCGGCACGCTGCGGGTCGCGATCGTCGGCGCCGGGCCGGCGGCCTGTTACGCGGCCGACGAGCTGCTGCGCCGCTGCGATGTCGAGGTCGAGATGTTCGATCGGCTGCCGACGCCGTGGGGTCTGGTGCGTGCGGGCGTCGCCCCCGACCACCCGGGAACGAAGACGGTCTCCGGACTGTTCGAGTCGGCCTTCCGGCGCGAGACGCTGCAGTACTACCTCAATGTGGAAGTCGGCTCGCACATCACCCACGAGGAACTGCTCGCCCATCACCACGCGGTCATCTACGCCGTGGGCGCGTCCTCCGACCGGCGGCTGGGTGTGCCGGGCGAGGATCTGCCGGGCAGTCATTCCGCGACCGAATTCGTCGCCTGGTACAACGGCCATCCGGACTACGCGGATCGCACATTCGACCTGTCCGGCGAGCGCGCGGTGATTGTCGGCAATGGCAATGTCGCGCTCGATGTCGCCCGCGTGCTGACGGTGGACCCGGACGAACTCGCCAAGACCGATATCGCCGACCACGCCCTGGATGCGCTGCGCGGCAGCAATATCCGCGAGGTCGTCGTGCTCGGTCGGCGCGGTCCGCTGCAGGCGGCCTACACCTCGCCGGAGTTCCTGGCACTGACGCATCTGAAGGGCGTCGATGTCATCGTCGAGGAGGCCGACCTGGCACTCGACCCGGGCAGCCAGGCGCTGCTGGACGATCCCGAGGTCGAGCCGTCGCTGGAGCTGAAGTACACCCTCGCCAAGGAATACGCGGTGGGGCGTCGCGATCCGGCCAATAAGCGGATCGTCTTCCGCTATCTGGTCTCGCCGACGGCTCTGCACGGTGCCGATCACATCGAATCGGTGGAGTTCGCACACAACGAATTGGTCAGCGAGAACGGCCAATTGGTGGCGCGCACGACCGATCGCAGCGAAACCCTGGACGCCGGACTGGTTTTGCGTTCCATCGGCTACAAGGGCGAACCGATCAAGGATCTACCCTTCGACGAGCGCCGCGCTGTCGTGCCCAATGAGCACGGCCGGGTAATCGGCGAGGACGGTATTCCACTGCCCGGTGTGTATGTGAGCGGCTGGATCAAGCGCGGTCCGCGCGGTGTCATCGGCTCCAATCGCATCGACTCCGAGGAGACCGTCGAGCAGCTCATCGCCGACTTCACCACGGGCAAACTCGGTGTGCCGCAGGCGGATCGGGCCGCGCTGAAGGCGCTGCTCGCACAGCGGCAGGCCGATCTGGTCGACCGTGAGGGCTGGAAGGCGATCGATACGGCGGAGAAGTCCGCGGGTAAATCGTCGGGGCGTCCGCGGGTCAAGTTCACCACCCGTGAGGATCTGCTCAAGGCCGCGCGCGGCTGAGCGGGTGACCGGCTCCGTTCTCGGTGAACGGAGCCGGTTTTTTTACAGCGGCATGATGCGCACGACGGTCGTGGTGGTACCGCCGACCACGAACCACAGCCGCAGCACCGGCCGCCCGGAGCGGTCACCCGGTTCGTAGCGGCTGCGCACGGTGACGTGTTGACGTGCGAGCACCGGCGCGACGTACTCGATCACCGCGCGATGCGGCCCCGCGACCAGCTTGGGGTACTCGACCAGGAACTGTTCCACCGCCTGCCAGTAACAGGCATTGTTGACATGGTTGTACTGGTCGATATCGGTGGCTCGTACCGGGAACGGCATATCGGTATCCGATTCCGGTGGGGTGGCGTCGGTGAGATACGGCCGCCAGCGCAGGCGGTGCTCATTGGTGGTCTGTGCCAGGTAGGCGAGGCCTTCGTCGCTGATCCTGGCGGGCATATTGTTGGACTCGCTGATATTGATCCAGAAGCCCTCGGTCTCGATCAATCCGCCGTTCGCGCTGGTAATGCGCACCCGCATATTCGTCCACCGGGTGGACATGCTCGAACACCACCGCAGCAGCCGCACCTCGTCAGGCCACAGGATCGGCCGGATGACGTCGATGACCGTACGACGCACGATCCAGCTCGGATCGGTCGTATGCAGATTCGTCTGTTGCAGTTGTTCCCAGGCAATGTCCTGCAGATAACGTGCGGCGGCGTCGAACCGCAAGCGGTTGTACGGATCGACATCGCCAGCCCGGATGGGCCACGCCGACGCAAACCCCATGCCCTCCTGGGGAAGCGGGGCGAGTGGCTGATCGAGTGACACTGGTGCTCCTCGCGCTGCACGGTGTGCCGCGTTCTTTTACGCTGCTGTTCTGAGACGACTTTACGGGGCGTACGTCACACACTCGCGTCGAGCCGCCTCTACCCACAGATGTCGGACCTACGGGGCAGTATGGGGCCATGACCGACACGGACCTACCCGCCAAACTCGGCAAACCGGCCGAACGCGCCCTGGCCGCCGCCGGAATCCACCGCTTGGCCGACCTGACCGCATGGACCGAACGTGATCTTGCCGCACTGCACGGCGTCGGTCCCACCGCCGTCGCCAAACTCCGCACCGCCCTCGCCGAACACGGCCAGAGCTTCGCATCCCGTCAGTAGCCGACGTAACCGTTGCCCTGGCTCATCGCAGCGATACCCGGGACATTCGAGAGCGAGCCGTAGCGCTCGATCGCATATCGGGTTCCGGCGATGATGTTGTCCACCGGATTCCAGATATCGTCGTGGCCGGCCAGCTTGTAGGCATTGAAGGTCGGGTCGATGGTTTGCATCAGGCCCTTCGATGGAATGCCCGCCGCGGCATTGCTGTCCCAGAGGTTGATGGCGTTGGGGTTGCCGCCGGATTCCTTCTCGATGATGGTGGCGATGATCGCGGCGTCGCTGTCGCTGATGTTGTAGCCCTTTTCGCGTAGGGCCCTGATGGCTTCCTCGATCCATTTCTTCTGGTCGCCGGTGGGCATGGTGGTGGGGACGTGGTACGACGTCGTGCTGCCCGAATGCGAGCTGCCGGTGGAGGTTCCGGAGCCGCTACCGTTGTGATTGCTCGACACATAGCTGGGCTTGCTCGAGTTGGTGGTAGCCGGTGTCGTGCCGGTGTTCTGCGTCTGTGACGCAGTGAGATTCGGGTCGCCGAGGCCGGCGAAGGCCTTCTCCAGGTTCTGCACGGCGGTGTCCACCTTGACTTTTGCGTCGTTGGCGGCCTGCTCCGCTTCCTGCAATTTGAGCGTGATCTGGTTCGACCAGTTCGCGGCGTCGGCCTGGGCACGTACCGTGAGGTTCTGGGTGTCGGCGTTCTGGTTGTCCTGGCCGGACAACGGGCCGAGCAGCTCGGTGATCCGGGCGGTCGGGTCGATGGTTCCGTCGGGGTTCACCGGGAAGCCGGTGATGAGACCCTGGCCGTCCGCCGGAATCGGCGCGGCGGTCTGGATCGTATTGCGCAGCTTGACGATCTCGTCCTTGAGGTACTGCAGCCGACCCACCTCGGCCTGGAACGCAGTCTGGAGTTCGTGCAACCGGGTACTGACTTCGGAGGCACGGGTCTGCTCGGTTCCCATCCGCGTGTCGGCCGCAGCGGCCGCGGCACCCGACCAGACCTTGTCGGTTCCGAGCTTCGCGGTGTCCGCTGTTCCTTTGCGGATTGCGGTATCCAGATCTGTCGAGATCCCGAGCGCGTTGTTTCCGGCGGTGGTGAGATGCTCCGGCTCCCACTTCGCGACATCGTCGAGACTGAGGGTCATGGCAGTTGCAGGCCGATCGTCTTCAGGTTGTTCGTGAAGTCGGTCTCGGCGACTTCGAAGGCACCCGCGGCGTTATGGGTGATCGAGGCGATCTTCTCGAGGCGCTCGCCGATTCGGGTCAGGCTGCGGTTGACGGCATCGGTGGCCGGCTGCACCGCGGTTCCGAATGGGGTGCCGGGCAGTGCGTTTGCCGCGACGTTGAAACCGTCGCCCGCATTGAGCTTCTTGATGCCGCCCGCCTCGTCGCCGAGATTCTTGGCGAAGGTCTGCAGTGCGCCCGCGTCGACCCGCAACATGCCCTGGTCCATCTGGTCTACCACGAAAGACTCCCCCTTCGTCCCCACCTCAGGTCGCGGTCAGCATAGCAAAAACGGGTGGTGTGGACAGGGGGCCGAGTGAGGGTGGTTAGGTTGGTCAGGACATCGGTGATGTTGTGGGTGTCGCCGAGTGGACAGAGAGGTCGGCATATGCGTGCAGCCCAGGTCAGCAAGCTGGAGGGGCCGGAAGCGATCGAGGTCGTCGAGATTCCGGAGCCCGCGGCATATCCCGGGGGTGTGGTCATCGACGTGCACGCGGCCGGGGTGGCGTTTCCAGATGTGCTGATGACGCGTGGTCTGTACCAGATGAAGCCGGAGCTGCCGTTCGTCGTCGGCGGTGAGGTGGCCGGGATCGTGCGGGAGGCGCCCGACGGCGCGCACGTCGCGGCGGGGGATCGGGTGGTCGCGCTGACGATGCTCGGCAATGCCATCGCCGAGGTGGCGGTCACCCCGACGCAGATGGTGTTCCGGTTGCCGGACAACGTATCCCTGGAGGCCGGGGCCGGGATCCTGTTCAACGATCTGACCGTGCACTTCTGCCTGCGCAACCGCGGCAGGCTGGCCGAGGGGGAGACCGTGCTGGTGCACGGCGCCGCGGGCGGCATCGGCACCTCGACGCTGCGGATGGCGGCGGCGCTCGGTGCGGGCCGGGTGATCGCGGTGGTGAGCACCGAGGCGAAAGCGGCGGTCGCGCGCGCCAACGGCGCGACCGATGTGGTGCTGACGGACGGCTGGCTCGCGGCCGTCAAGGAGCTGACCGGTGGCCGCGGTGTGGATATCGTGCTCGATCCGGTCGGCGGTGACCGGTTCACCGACAGTATCCGCAGCCTCGCCCCGGCCGGCCGCCTGCTGGTGGTCGGCTTCACCGCCGGTGAAATCCCCACGGTCAAGGTGAACCGTCTGCTGCTCAAGAATGTCGAGGTGATCGGTGCGGCCTGGGGCGAATGGGTGATGACTCACCCTGGCTACCTGACCGAGCAGTGGGAAGAGGTCGAGCCCCTGCTCGCCGCCGGTAAGATCGCGCCGCCCGAGCCGGTGCGCTACCCACTGGAGCGTGCGGCCGAGGCCGTGGCTTCCCTGGACAACCGCACCGCCACCGGCAAGGTCGTCGTCACCCTGCGCTGACCGCGAGCCGCCGCACACGAATTTCGGCGGCCGTTCGGTGCGCGGCGCGACGAATCCGGCGCGCCGGTAGCGTGATCTGATCATGGAACCGGCTCACCCGTCGTCCGACCACCACCCCTCATGGAATCGCTGCGTAGATGCTGTCTAATCGGGTACTGAATCGAACATTGCTGGCACGCCAGCATCTGCTGGCGCGTTCGACATCGAGCGTTTTCGAGATGTGCGACCATCTGGTGGGGCTGCAGGCCCAGGATTCGCCACCGCCGTTCGTCGGATTGTGGAGCCGCATAGCGGATTTCGATCCCGAGACGGTTTCGGCGGGGCTGGAGGACCGCACGCTGGTTCGAATCACCTTGATGCGCGGGACGATTCATATGGTCACGCCGCCGGATGCGTTGCGTATCGCACCGCATATCCAACCCGAGCTCGAAAAGGTGCCCTTCCGAAAGGGTTTCAACTACGGCGCGATGGTCGGATTGGATCCGGACGAGGTGCGCGCGCACGGCGAAGCCGCGCTCGGTGACCAACCGATGTCGGCGGCGGACCTGCGCGCCAGGGCCGCGGCGATCTACCCGGATCGCGATGCCGGTGCGGTGCTGCAGACCTGGCTGTACCAACTGCCCGTGCTGCAGACTCCGCCGCGCGGCAAGTGGAAGGACAACAGCAGGCCGATCTGGTCCCGTGTCGAACCGTGGCTCGGGGCACCGCTCGAGCCCGGCTATCCGTTGGCGGAGTTGGTCTTTCGCTATCTGCGCGCCTTCGGTCCGGCCAGCACCATGGATATGCAGACCTGGTCGAAGCTGACCGGTATGAAGGCCGCCGTCGAACAACTCGGCGACCGGGTGCGCACCTACACCGACGAACGCGGCCGCACCCTCTACGACATCGCCGACGGCGAACTCGCCGATCCCGACCTGCCCGCCCCGGTCCGCCTGCTCGGCTGGTACGACAATGCGATCCTGTCGCACCAGGACCGAACCAGAATCGTCCCAGATGGCACGGCCCCACCCCTGCGCGCCTTCGCCACCGCGGTGTCACCGGTCCTGGTCGACGGTTTCCTCGCGGGCTTCTACAAGATCTTCCAGGAGAAGGGTGTCGCCCGCCTGCGCATCACCCCGACCCGGAAATGGACGTCCGCGGAGCGCGCGGCGGTGGACGCCGAAGCCAACGGACTCGCCGCATTCCTGGAGGTGGACAGGCAGCAGAGCGTCGAAATACTGGACGTGGGAGCCGATCTGCGGCCATAACGCGTCCAGCGGCCGGTTCGCGGGACCGACGCTAGCTCGCGCGTGATCGACGTCCGACCCGCACCGCGGGCAATGGTTGACCGGGTCCGGCCACCACCTGCTCGGCGATATCGGTCGCGATCAGGACGGCCGCGGTCAGCCCGACCACGGCCATGGCGGGCAGCGCCGATGACACCGCCGCGACCGCGATCAAGCCCAATGCCGCGGCGACGCGAGTCGTGGCCACATTGCCGAGCATGCGCCACCGATTCACCACTAGGGCGACGAGGAACAGTGCCGCGCCGCCCGGCGCGAGCGCGGCGGCGACGCCATGCGCGGTGTGACCGGGATCAGCGACCGCATGACCCAGCCCGACGGCCACCGCGACCAGCCCGGCCACCAGCCCCAAATGCCCATAGCTCAGCACATCTCGCACGATGAGGCCGGGCTCGGGCATGGTTGTCAGCGCATGCTCGAGCAGCCGCGCCGAGCGATGGAAATAGATCCACCACAGCCCCGCGCCGACCAGGAACGCCAGCACCAGCGTGGCCACCACCGCCGGATCGAGGTCGGTCGAGGCGGCCTGCGCGCCCGCGTCGACTACCGATTCGCCCAGCGCGATAATGATGAACAGGCCGAACCGCTCCACCAGATGCGAGACCCCGATCGTCCGGTTGCGCACGGCCCTGCCGTACAGCAGCGGTGCGCCCAACTGTACGACCAGTGCCCCGGTCCAGACCCAGATGCGCGAATGTTCCGGCAGCGGCGCGCTCGCGAAAATCGCTATACCGGTGATCAATCCGATGCTGAACGGGTTGATCGTGGTCGCGAAGCCGTTGGTGCGGGTGACGGCGATGAACAGCACGATTCGCAACAGCAGCTGCGCACCCGCGAAAACCATTGCGGCCCCGCGTGGTTGGTCCAGCGCGGCGGGCGCTGCCACGGCCATCAAGAAGATGAACAGCCCGCAGCAGAACAGCACGAGGCGTTGGGCATTGGTCTCCTCGATGGTATTCACCAGGATGGTGACCCCGA
Organism: Nocardia sp. NPDC052112; assembly: GCF_040680135.1. Taxonomy (NCBI): domain Bacteria; kingdom Bacillati; phylum Actinomycetota; class Actinomycetes; order Mycobacteriales; family Nocardiaceae; genus Nocardia; species Nocardia sp. NPDC052112. The sequence continues at coordinate 38,464 of NZ_JBFAWD010000043.1, forward strand.
CCCAGCCCCACCACAGCGGCGCCAACAGCACCAGCGCATGGCCGAGCGTGGCGATCGAGGTGTGGTGGCCGAGCACGTGCGCGGTCTGGGTGACCGCGAAGACGAGGACCAGGTCGAAGAATAGTTCCGCCCAGGTAGCGCGGGCATGGGGTGTTGCGGTGCTGGATTCGGCAGGCTCGCTCATCGAAATCTCGTACTCCCGGTGACGCAGGAAGTCCGAGCCTAGATGGGTTCAGCGCTCCGAGTTATCCCGGTACGCGGGCGCTTTGGTGGTTCCGGTCGGTGTCAGCGTGCGCAACAGCGGCAGCGTCCGGTGCGCAACCACCGTCGACAGCACGATCACGCTGTGTGAGCGCACCACCGAACTCGTCCGGTCGATGCTCAGCAACACCGCCTGCAGTCCGGCATGTGAATCCGCGCCGATCCGGCACAGCACATCGCCGGAGCCGGTGGTCGCGTATGCCTCCAGCACACCGGGAATCGCGTCGAGTTCGGCCGCTACCGCATCCAGCGCACCCTGTGCGATCTCCAGGGTGACGAAGGCCTGCACATCGAAACCCGCCGCGGTGACATCGATCTGCGGATCATAGGAGGCGATGACGCCGGACTCCTCCATCCGACCGATCCGGGACTGGACGGTGGCCCTGGCGACCCGGGTGCGCCGGGACAGTTCGAGAATGCCCGCCTTCTGGTACTCGTGCATCGCGGTGAGGATGGCGAGATCGAGTTCATCCAGTTTCGCGGGCATGCGCGACATGACGGCCTCCGTTTCGGGGCGCGACCGGCGTGGTGCGGGTCACTTGTGATGCTATTCAAATTGTCCAGCATCAGGGGTGACTTGCTAGCCGATTTCGCCATAGTGGCTAACCGAAACCGATGATGTTGCCTATCCGAGAGGGCGGCGATTTCCTTGGACCATGACCATCGAGCACCTGCCGAATACCCAGCGACAGCGCGCCCCGCTGCCCACCGACGGTGAGTTGCGCCGCCTGGTCGGGCTGGTCGATCATGACGACAGCTTCGACCCCTTCCCGGTCATCGGCTGGGACGCACTGGTCTGGGTGGTCGGTAACGCGACCCAGACCGCGCACTTCCTGGAATCCGCCTTCGGTATGCGTCTGGAGGCCTACTCGGGTCCGGAGACCGGCAACCGCGATCACAAGGCCTATGTGTTGCGCAGCGGCGCGGCCAGATTCGTCATCACCGGTGCGGTCGCCCCGGACAGCCCGCTTGTCGCACACCACGATCGGCACGGCGACGGCGTTGTCGACATCGCGCTCGAAGTTCCGGATGTGGACCGCTGCATCGCATGGGCGCGCACGCACGGCGCATCGGTCCTTGTCGAACCACACGACGACACAGACGAATTCGGAACGGTCCGCTCGGCGGCCCTGGCCACCTACGGCGAGACCAGGCATACGTTGATCGACCGCTCCGAGTACTACGGGCCGTATCTGCCCGGTTACGTCACCCGCCGTTCCGGGTATCAGCCCCGTGTCGGCACCCCGACCAGGCTGTTCCAGGCCATCGACCATGTCGTCGGCAATGTCGAACTCGGCATGATGGACGAGTGGGTCGAGTTCTACCGCCGCGTCATGGGATTCACGAATATGGCCGAATTCGTCGGCGACGATATCGCCACCGAATACTCGGCGCTGATGAGCAAGGTGGTGGCCAATGGCAATCACCGGGTGAAGTTCCCGCTCAACGAACCCGCGGTCGGTAAGAAGCGCTCCCAGATCGACGAATACCTCGAGTTCTACCGCGGCCCTGGCGTACAGCACATCGCGCTCGCCACCAGTGACATCCTCGAATGCGTCGACGTATTGCGCCGCGAGGGCGTCGAATTCCTCGAAACGCCGGACACCTACTACTCCGACCCCGAACTGCGCGCCCGCATCGGCCACGTCCGCGTCCCGGTGCGGGAGCTACAGCGCCGCGGCATCCTGGTGGACCGCGACGAAGACGGCTACCTGCTGCAGATCTTCACCAAACCGCTGACCGACCGCCCGACCGTCTTTTTCGAACTCATCGAACGCCACGGCTCGCTCGGCTTCGGCAAGGGCAACTTCAAGGCCCTGTTCCAAGCAATCGAGCGCGAACAAGCCGCGCGCGGAAACCTTTGACCGCACTACCAGCTACGACGGAGCGAGTCTTACGAGCGAGGTTCGCGGCCCGTCTCGTGTTCGAGCCGTCGAAGCGCATGCGCCGCAGGCACGAGACTCACCCGTCCGGCGTGTGTACATCAGGTGCCGAACACCCCGCCATAAGTAACCACCACGGAGCGAGTCTTGCGAGCGAGGTTCGCGGCCCGTCTCGCGTCCGAGTCGTCGAAGCGCATGCGACGCAGGCACGAGACTCACCCGTCCGGCGTGTGTACATCAGGTGCCGAACACCCCGCCATAAGTAACCACCACGGAGCGAGTCTTGCGAGCGAGGTT
>NZ_JBFAWD010000043.1:41003-50580 GCF_040680135.1 Nocardia sp. NPDC052112
TCGCGGCCCGTCTCGCGTCCGAGTCGTCGAAGCGCATGCGACGCAGGCACGAGACTCACCCGTCCGGCGTGTGTACATCAGGTGCCGAACGTCCCGCCATAAGTAACCACCACGGAGCGAGTCTTACGAGCGAGGTTCGCGGCCCGTCTCGTGTTCGAGTCGTCGAAGCGCATGCGACGCAGGCACGAGACTCACCCGTCCGGCGTGTGTACATCAGGTGCCGAACGTCCCGCCATCAGCGCCCACCACGGAGCGAGTCTTGCGAGCGAGGTTCGCGGCCCGTCTCGTGTTCGAGTCGTCGATGCGCATGCGACGAAGTCGCGAGTCTCGACGGCTCGGACGCGAGACCGAAGGGGGCCGCGAACACGCCGCGCCCGCGCGGCCAAAAACTCAGTAGAGTTCATCGCATGCGGATCCCGTCGGCGATCATCACCGGTCTGGCCTTGGCATTGACGCTGTCGGCCTGCGGCTCGGACGGTGACTCCGATTCCTCCAACTCCCCGCTGCGTCCGCCGCCGAAGGTCGCCACGCTCGGCCCCTTCGTCGGTGAGTGCGGTCACGTCAGCGATCAAGAGGTGCGCGATATCGCCGGGCTGTCCCAACTCGCGCGGGTGTACCGGAATTCGGTCGGCTGCAACTTCCAATCTGCCGGAATCGCTTCGCCGAGTGTCACTTTCGCGTCCTATCGGGGCAGCCCGATCGATCGCGAGAAGGCCTGGGTATCCAATGTCGGGCGCAATCCGGAGACCATCGATGTCGGTGGCCGCAAGGGCTTCCAGGCGTTGGATCCCAGCGGTTCGGTCTGTGATCTGGCGGTGCAGCTCGATGATGATTTCTTCGAATGGTCGATGTCCTACGGACTGTTCTCCGAGCAGGGCAATCCCTGTGATCGGACTCGCAAGCTGGCCGAGTTGACCGTGCAGCGGCTGCAGTGAGGGGAATGCGGATGAGTTCACGTCCTGGTCTGCGGGTCGCGGTGGTCACTGCCGCGGTGCTCGCGGTCGCACTGCCCGTGGGGGGCTGCGGCAAAACCGTCAAGGGTTCGGCGCATCCGGCGGGTGGCAGCGGAACCACCACGATCAATACCAATTTCGACAAACTGCTGCGCGAATGCGAGGTGGTCGGGCTCGACCAGATCGGTGCGGCGGTCGGAAATGCGACGGTCGTGTCCCCGTCGTTCAACGGTGCGGTGTGCATGTGGGATGTCGAGGACGCACCGGGCGGCACCGCCATGGTGACCCTCAACTGGTATGAGGAAGGCTCGTTGAACAACGAGAAGTCCAATAACGACAAGCTCGGCTATAACACCGAGAACATCACCGTGCAGGGGCGGCGCGGTCTGAAGACGACGCGGCCGAACGATCCCGACTCGTGCGGGGTGAGTGCGGGCGCCGCCGACACCGGCATCATCGGCTGGTGGATCAACTACCGTCCCGGCGGCCATCCCGATCCGTGCGCGGGTGCGCAGAAATTGGTCGAGTTGACGCTGAATCTGGCGCGGTGACCTGGCAGGTCGTAGCGGTCCATCGGAGGTGCTGAGCGACCCCGCTTTGACCCTGTGTCGCGCTCGCGGGTATCGTGGATCGCTGTGCCCGGAAGCATGCGGGCAAGTTCGTGCGCAAACGTAGGCCAGCGAGAGCGGCTGACCTTTCCGGCGTGCCCGGAATTCGGGATATGTCTTGCGTGCGACACGCCCGACCTCGGGACGCGAGAAACGCGGCCGGACGTGCGAGTGAAAGCTCGATGACAAAGACATGAAGTTCCAGACACCGCGTTAACTAATTAAGGAAAGCCGGTCTATGCCAACCATCAACCAGCTGGTCCGCAAGGGTCGTCGCGACAAGGTCGCCAAGACCAAGACCGCGGCCCTCAAGGGGAGCCCGCAGCGTCGTGGCGTGTGCACCCGCGTGTACACCACCACCCCGAAGAAGCCGAACTCCGCGCTGCGTAAGGTCGCGCGTGTTCGCCTGACCAGCGCGGTCGAGGTCACGGCCTACATCCCGGGTGAGGGCCACAACCTGCAGGAGCACTCGATGGTGCTCGTCCGCGGCGGTCGTGTGAAGGACCTTCCGGGTGTCCGCTACAAGATCATCCGTGGCTCGCTCGACACCCAGGGTGTGAAGAACCGCAAGCAGGCCCGCAGCCGTTACGGCGCCAAGAAGGAGAAGAGCTGATATGCCACGCAAGGGCCCCGCACCCAAGCGTCCGCTGATCAACGACCCGGTCTACGGTTCGCCGCTGGTTACTCAGCTGGTCAACAAGATCCTGCTGGACGGCAAGAAGTCCACCGCCGAGCGCATCGTCTACGGCGCGCTGGAGCAGGCACGCGAGAAGACCGGCACCGATCCGGTCGTCACCCTCAAGCGCGCGCTCGACAACGTCAAGCCGTCGCTCGAGGTCAAGCCCCGTCGTGTCGGTGGCGCCACCTACCAGGTGCCGGTCGAGGTTCGTCCCGGCCGTGCCAACACCCTGGCGCTGCGCTGGCTGGTCAACTTCTCGCGCGCCCGTCGCGAGAAGACCATGGTCGAGCGCCTCGCCAACGAACTGCTCGACGCCAGCAACGGCCTCGGTGCTTCGGTGAAGCGCCGTGAGGACACCCACAAGATGGCCGAGTCCAACCGGGCCTTCGCGCACTACCGCTGGTGACGTCTGCCCGGCCCGTCGTTTTCTGGGTCGGGAGGCAGAGTCGGAATGCGGCACTTACCTGCCGCTTCCGGCGTTGACATAGAGACGACCACAGGGTCGTCCCCGAAAATCCCAACTAGCTACGAGCGGGGAAGATTTCCGTGGCACAGGACGTGCTCACCGACCTGAACAAGGTCCGCAACATCGGCATCATGGCCCACATTGATGCGGGCAAGACGACCACAACTGAACGCATCCTCTTCTACACCGGCATCACCTACAAGATCGGTGAAGTCCACGATGGCGCCGCCACCATGGACTGGATGGAGCAGGAGCAGGAGCGTGGTATCACCATCACCTCCGCGGCCACCACATGCTTCTGGAACAACAACCAGATCAACATCATCGACACCCCCGGGCACGTCGACTTCACCGTCGAGGTGGAGCGGTCGCTGCGCGTGCTCGACGGCGCCGTTGCGGTGTTCGACGGCAAGGAAGGCGTCGAGCCGCAGTCCGAGCAGGTGTGGCGTCAGGCCGATAAGTACAACGTGCCTCGGATCTGCTTCGTCAACAAGATGGACAAGCTCGGTGCGGACTTCTACTTCACCGTGCAGACCATCAAGGACCGCCTCGGTGCCAAGCCGTTGGTCATCCAGCTGCCGATCGGCGCTGAGGACACCTTCGAGGGCATCGTCGACCTGGTCGAGATGAATGCCAAGGTCTGGAAGGGCGAGACCAAGCTCGGCGAGAAGTACGAGGTCGAGGAGATCCCGGCCGATCTCGCGGAGAAGGCCGAGCAGTACCGCCAGGAGCTGCTCGAGACTGTCGCCGAATCGGATGAGGCGCTGCTGGAGAAGTTCTTCGGTGGCGAGGAGCTCTCGATCGAGGAGATCAAGGGCGCCATCCGCAAGCTGACGGTCAACTCCGAGATCTACCCGGTGCTGTGTGGTTCGGCGTTCAAGAACAAGGGCGTGCAGCCCATGCTCGACGCCGTGATCGACTACCTGCCGACCCCACTGGACGATGGTGGCACCGACGGCCACGTCCCGGGCAAGGAAGAGGAGATCATCCACCGCGATGCGAGCACCGCGGATCCGTTCGCGGCGCTGGCGTTCAAGATCGCCGTGCATCCCTTCTTCGGCAAGCTGACCTACGTCCGTGTGTACTCGGGCAAGGTCGACTCCGGCGCCCAGGTCATCAACTCGACCAAGGGCAAGAAGGAGCGTCTGGGCAAGCTGTTCCAGATGCACTCCAACAAGGAGAACCCGGTCACCGAGGCCGTCGCGGGCCACATCTACGCGGTCATCGGCCTGAAGGACACCACCACCGGTGACACCCTGTGCGATCCGCAGAACCAGATCGTGCTCGAGTCCATGACCTTCCCGGACCCGGTCATCGAGGTCTCGATCGAGCCGAAGACCAAGTCCGACCAGGAGAAGCTGGGCACCGCGATCCAGCGTCTGTCCGAAGAGGACCCGACCTTCTCGGTCAAGCTCGACCAGGAGACCGGCCAGACCGTCATCGGCGGCATGGGCGAGTTGCACCTCGACATCCTCGTCGACCGCATGCGGCGCGAGTTCAAGGTCGAGGCGAACGTCGGCAAGCCGCAGGTGGCCTACCGCGAGACGATCACCAAGCCGGTCGAGAAGCTCGAGTTCACCCACAAGAAGCAGACGGGTGGCTCCGGCCAGTTCGCGAAGGTCATCATCGCTCTCGACCCGTTCGTCGGCGAGGACGGTGCGACCTACGAGTTCGAGAACAAGGTCACCGGTGGCCGCGTGCCCCGCGAATACATCCCTTCCGTGGACGCGGGTGCGCAGGATGCCATGCAGTACGGTGTGCTCGCGGGCTACCCGCTGGTGAACCTGAAGGTCACGCTGCTCGACGGCGCGTACCACGACGTCGACTCGTCGGAAATGGCCTTCAAGATCGCCGGCTCGCAGGCCCTGAAAGAAGCGGCCCGTAAGGCCGGTCCGGTGATCCTCGAACCGCTGATGGCGGTCGAGGTCATCACGCCCGAGGATTACATGGGCGATGTGATCGGCGACCTGAATTCCCGCCGTGGCCAGATCCAGGCCATGGAGGAACGCAGTGGTGCCCGTGTCGTCAAGGCGCTGGTTCCGCTCTCGGAGATGTTCGGTTACATCGGTGACCTGCGGTCGAAGACCCAGGGCCGGGCGAACTACTCCATGGTGTTCGATTCGTACGCGGAGGTTCCGGCCAACGTGTCGAAGGAGATCATCGCCAAGGCGACCGGCGAATAAGTCGATGGGGGCAGGTGCAAGACTTGTCCCTATCAGCCGGGAGTCATGCACGACCCCCAATATGTAAACCGCACTGCTGCAACTGCACGCACCAACAAGTCCAGGAGGACACCAAGTGGCGAAGGCGAAGTTCGAGCGGACGAAGCCGCACGTCAACATCGGCACCATCGGTCACGTCGACCACGGCAAGACCACGCTGACCGCAGCGATCACCAAGGTGCTGGCTGACAAGTACCCGGATCTGAACGAGAGCTTTGCCTTCGATCAGATCGACAAGGCGCCTGAGGAGAAGGCTCGTGGTATCACGATCAACATCTCCCACGTCGAGTACCAGACGGAGAAGCGCCACTACGCACACGTCGACGCGCCGGGTCACGCCGACTACATCAAGAACATGATCACCGGTGCGGCGCAGATGGACGGTGCCATCCTCGTGGTCGCCGCGACCGACGGCCCGATGCCGCAGACCCGTGAGCACGTGCTGCTCGCCCGTCAGGTCGGCGTGCCCTACATCCTGGTCGCGCTGAACAAGTCGGACATGGTCGACGACGAGGAAATCCTCGAGCTCGTCGAGATGGAGGTCCGCGAGCTGCTGGCCGCCCAGGAGTTCGACGAGGAAGCGCCGGTCGTGCGGGTTTCCGGTCTGAAGGCGCTCGAGGGCGACCCGAAGTGGACCGAGGCGATCGTCGAGCTGATGAACGCGGTCGACGAGTCCATCCCGGACCCGGTTCGTGAGACCGACAAGCCGTTCCTGATGCCGGTCGAGGACGTCTTCACGATCACCGGTCGTGGCACCGTCGTCACCGGTCGTGTCGAGCGTGGTGTCATCAACGTGAACGAGGAAGTCGAGATCGTCGGCATCCGCGAGAAGAGCACCAAGACCACCGTCACCGGTATCGAGATGTTCCGCAAGCTGCTCGACCAGGGCCAGGCCGGTGACAACGTCGGTCTGCTGGTTCGTGGTATCAAGCGCGAAGATGTCGAGCGTGGCCAGGTCGTCGTGAAGCCGGGCACCACCACCCCGCACACCGAGTTCGAGGGTCAGGCCTACATCCTGTCCAAGGACGAGGGTGGCCGCCACACCCCGTTCTTCAACAACTACCGTCCGCAGTTCTACTTCCGTACCACGGACGTGACGGGCGTTGTGACCCTGCCCGAGGGCACCGAGATGGTCATGCCCGGTGACAACACCGAGATGGCCGTCAAGCTGATCCAGCCGGTCGCCATGGACGAGGGTCTGCGCTTCGCGATCCGCGAGGGTGGCCGCACTGTCGGCGCCGGTCGCGTCACGAAGATCATCAAGTGATTCACTGAATCGCTTTCGAACGGCGTCGCCCCGAAAGGGGCGGCGCCGTTCGGCGTTTCGGAGGTCTCGACTGTGACATCGATCTGACATCGGCGCCAGAGCCGCCGTGTGGGCCGAGGCTCTGCGCCGCAGCGCTGTCATCATCAGTAAGGACGAGGACTTCATCCTGATCGGCCGTAGCCAGCCAGAATCTCCCGCGCCCGCTGTTGTGTGGATCAGGATCGGTAATTGTTCGCGGAAGGCGCTTCTTGAAGCCTTCATGCCTGTTGTGCCGACAATCCTGGAAATGCTCCGCGCTGGCGAGAAGATCATCGAGGTCCGCTGAAAGAGACTCGGCTGTCCGACGACTATGCGTTGCCGATCCAAATGCCAAGACCTGGTCCGGCGCAACGGAACTCCAGGCTCGGTACGGGGCTGTGGTTGGCCGATCCCTTGCGCGCCCGAAGAATCCGGCGGACACGCTGGCCTTCATTTGCGCCGAAGATGCCTTCGACCTCGGTGGGCGGCTCGGCGAGATCAGCGCGTCGACCCTCGTCGTCGGTGGCGACCGCGACGGCGCCTACCGCACGGAGACCTTCCGTCGCACCGCCGACGGAATTCCGAACTCGCACTTGATCATTTACCCGCATACCACCCATATCGGGGTGGTGAAGCGGTCCGTCCCCGATGTAGTCACCTTTCTCGCCGACTAGCAGTTGGTCGGTGCCGGATCGCCGCGGAAGCGTGCGGCGAGCCAGAAGAGCGCCGAGGGGATGCCGAGGACGGCGGCGCTCAGATGTTCGGGGGAGTAGGTGAGTTCGGCCTGCAATGGCACTCCCGCCGCGCAGTAGCGGCGGTTGACCTCGAGGATCGAATCGGTCGGGATGAGCGGATCAACGGGCGAATGCCATTCGAATATCGGAATTTTGGGGATTCCGTCGAAGAGTTCCAGACTGTTCTCCTCGACCACCGCCCTGGCATTGCGATCACCGACCAACGTCATACTGCTCGCGTAATCCCGGACGCTGTGTCCCGCGCCGGTGACGAGGATTTCATTGGTGCAGGCGTTGGCGATGGTTTTGCGTGCGGACACCCCGTTCGCGTTCAGATTATCGCTGATCGGAAAGCGGCTCGGATATTCGCGTTCCAGTCCGATAGCGGCCGCCATCAGCAGTCCGAATGCCGGATGCGGATCGAGATTCACTGCCTGCAGCATTTTCACCAAATTCATCGGTACGCCACCGGTCGCCGCGCCCGCGATCTCGAGTTCCGGCGCGTACTTCGGCGCCATCGCCGCGGCGAATGCGGTGGCCATACCGCCGCCGGAATATCCGGCCATCGCGATTCGGCTGTGTGCGGCGGCGAGTTCGGGAACCCGGCGCACGGCGCGAATGCCGTCCAGGGTGATCTGGCCGCCGAGCCGGGCCGCACCGTAGGCCGAGGTCGGCCCGAGATGATCGGGCAGCGCAATGCTCCACCCGCTCAGCAGCAGGGCGTTGAGCAGTACTGCCTCGCGGATCTGCAGATTCGGATCGGTGGAGTACAGCGCGCGGGAAACCGTGCACTGGGTCCCGAGGCCGTTGATGATGTGCTGATAGGACAGCACCGGCCCATCGGGTTGATGTGAGCGTGGCGTCAGCACCGTGGTGGTCGCCGCGATCGGTCGGCCGGCGGAATTGGTCGAACGGAATTTGATCAGCGTGACGGTAGTTTCGGGGAATATCAATAGCGGCGGCTGTTCCCGCGTGGCGAGCACCTCGCCCGGTCTCTTATTCGCCAGATCGGGTGGTGCCGCGTAGAAGGGGTCCGGATCGGCGTCCGGATAAATCGGTGTGGCCTGGGTCGCGGTACCGCCCAGGACTGTCGTCGAAGCGCCGACCATAAGGCCGACAAGTACTGCGCGCGTCGCGAGACCGGTGAGATCTCGAAGAACTCGATTGATCTCCACAATTTGAACTAGTACCACGCGCCGTGGACTCGCATTGAAAACGTGAATATTTCAGATTCCGCCGCTCAGCCGAGCTGTGTCATACCCGCCGCGACGACCTGCGCGACATTGCAGATTTCATCCGCGGTCGGCAGCGGCAGCCCGTCGAGTGCGTGCAATCGATCGCTGCTGGCAATGGCGAACATGGCCGAAACCCAGGCCGCGGCGCATGCGCGCAGCGTGCCGGGCTGGACCGGGCCGGGCGCGCTGGCCTGCAGCACCCTGGCGGTGACGTCGAGCAGTTGATCGCGCAGGCGGCGCAATTGGCGGCGCACGTCGGGATGGGTATCGGCCTCGCGCCACATGATGACGCGCAGCACCGACGAATGGTGATCGCGCAGATTGAGCGCGGCATCGAGATTGATCAGGCTTGCCGCCGGATCACCCGGTGCGACCACGGTGCCGATGTCGGCGATCGGCTGGGCGGGCACCCGCTCGGCCATCAGTGCGGACAGGATCGAATCCTTGGTGGGGAAGTAGTAGAAGACCAGGCCCTTGGGGACGCCGGCACCCTCGGCAATGGCTGCGGTCGCGGTCGCATCGAATCCCTGCGCCGCGAAGAGCCGTTCCGCGGCATCGAGAATGAGCTGACGGGCGTCGCCGTCGACTTTCGCGCTACGACGACGCCCGCCGCGCCGAGGTTTCGGCATCTGCATCAGTGGTGCGGCGCCATATCGTGCAACCGGGCCGACATCGCCGGCAGTGCCGCCACCGCGACCACCACCGTCACCACGCCTACTACCCATGCGGTCCAGGATGCGCCGCGGTAGTCGGTGAAGTCCATTGCCCAGGGGGAAATGAACAGCAATGCGCCGAAAAGGCCCATCGCGTAGTCGGCGGCCGTCAGGGTCGCCCGATACATCTGCGCCAGGCCGGTGAGGGCGATCAGCACGCCCAGAACGATCAGCGACCACCTGCCGTTGTCGTTCGTGTCCACCCACAGGGGTGACAGCGCGGTGAAGACGCCCAGCACAACGGCCAAGAAGTCCTGCGCGCGACTTTCGGTGAACATGGTGTGCCTCCTCAGGCTCTGAATTGTTCTCCTTCCTCAGATCTAACTCTGATTGACCGCCCGATCAATATAGATATGGATACGATTGCGCACCGATCGGTCGGGGTGATCGGAGTGACGGCCCTCACGGCGATTCGTAACCAAGCAAAGGTTAGGGTGAGCTTGGTGTTACCTGGGTGACGGATGCGAACTCGACCCGGCGGGCGCCAGGCACTACCGAAGGGAAGGCCGCGTGAGTGAGCGTAGTGAGCGAACCATTAACAGAGCCGGGTGGCCCGGTCATGCTGGAGCCGAGCGTAGCGAGGTGGGGGCCGCGTGAGTGAGCGTAGTGAGCGAACCATTAACAGAGCCGGGTGGCCCGGTCATGCTGGAGCCGAGCGTAGCGAGGTGGGGGCCGCGTGAGT
>NZ_JBFAWD010000044.1:0-46466 GCF_040680135.1 Nocardia sp. NPDC052112
ACTGATTACGGAAGCAACAATCGCCCGCTGTGCTGACACCGCACTGTTCCCGTGCTGACACGACCGCTGACACAGAGCTGACAGATCCCACATGTAGGAGCGGGTAGTGGTGCAGATGCCCGAGATCCTTAGCGCCGGATCTCGAGCCAACGTTCAGGTGAACTCGAACTACCCTGTTCCGCAACGTCTTTCGACGCTAGCGCCGGATCCGGGGCGGATGCACCACCACTCCCCTGTCACACCGGATTCCGCGACGCTGCTCCTCGCCCCCCCGAAGCCGTCGATATCGCCGAACTGATCGGAGCGCTGCACTGGCGCCGACAGGCCGCCGGGGACCCTGCCATGCAGCAGCGATTCGCCGCCGAGATCGGGCGACGTCTCGGACAGCCCGGCTATCGGCCCCAGGTAGTTCACGACCCCATCGCGCACTGGATCGATCAAGACTGCTGGCGGCCACCCAGCCTGCCCATCCACGACTACCGCGGTCAGCGCACCTTCGGCGGCCCCAGCTACCGAAAACCCCAGCAGCGCAACGAAGAGGCCCGCTTCACCAGCGCTGCCCGGTTCGCCCAGCACCGCTGCGGCGGCGACGCCATGCTCCATCACCGCAGCCTCGCACCCGTCATCCTGCGCGACTGGGCCCGATCCAACGCGCTGTTCGAAAGCGCGCTCTCGGCGACAGCAACAGTCAGCGAGCCCCGCGCTGAACGGGCCAGCGATGCGAGCTGGCGCGTCGCCCGATCCTTCGACTACATCCGAACTGGCCCCGCGCCAACCGATTACCTCGACACTGCCGTCGAACCTGCCCCTTGGCCGGAGCGGACCGAACCACGCGAGCAAGGCAAGCCGCGGCCGTGGTCGGTCAGCGAGCGGCCCTACTTCACACCCAGCCCACGCCGCCGCCGACAGTTCAAGTTCGGTTGAAGACATGACATCTGTGTCACTTCACTGTCAGGGTCGCCTCGATGGTCCAGCTGAGGTCGTGGCGAGAGAGGGTTTCGAGGAAGTCGGCGGGATCGAATGCTTGCGCGGGGGTGCGTACTCCGGCGGCAGTGTCGCATGCCGCCAATCGCCGGGCTGCTTCGACCACGGCGACGGCGGTGGTTCCGTAGGTGTCTCGGCCTCGGATGACTCCCCGTGTCTGCTGACCCTGGTGGTCCACGGCGTCGAGCAGGTAGGTGAATTGCTGCCCGGCGCGGTCGTGCTCGGTCGGGCCTGCGGGAAGCCCTGCGATCAATTCCGGCGTGATGGGTGTTTCGAGGCTGGCTTTCAAGGTTGCCTCCAGCAGGCTTTCGACATGCTCGACCTGCACGTGTCGGGGGATGGTGACTACCTCGCACGTCGGCAGCGCCGCCATCGCGACGGACTCGCCGTCGGGCAATGTGATTCTCTCGCGCCGGGCCGGGATCCCGCTGCGCCAGGCACCGTCGTCATAGGTCAGCCCGCCTGACCGCATCGCGTCCATCGTCGCCGCCGCCGAGCGCAGCGATCCGCGTGAGAGACCGGCGGCACCGGTGATGAAGTGGCTGACAGTGATCTCCGCCAGTGGCCCGGTCTGCTCGGTGATCAGGTGCGCGAGCAGGTCGCCCGGCAGGCAGCCGTCGTTGACTGCCGGTACTACCGTGACACCCGCACGCTCGGCGTCGCCGCCGAAGGAATCGAAAACGTCCTTCACATACTGTTGCTCGCCCGCGGTGTCGACGTAGTGGGCACGCGCGGCGATCGCAGCATCGACCATCGCCGCGCCGGAGGTGGTGAATGGTCCCGCGCAGTTGATGACGACATCGCTACCCGCTAAAGCAGCAACGAGAGCGGCGCGGTCGGCGAGACCGGCCACCCGGCGATCGGCGTCGGGAATTCCGACCTCGGCGGCTGCGGATTCCAGCCGCGCCCGATCTCGACCGACGAGTCGGACCTCTACGCCCTGGCGGGACAACTCGGCAAGGGTGAGCTTGCCCTGATAGCCGGTGGCGCCGTAGACGGTGATGAGCATGTCAACTCCTGTGGCTTACGATTTCGCTGCGTGATCAGCAGCAGTTCGAACCTAAAGCCAACACTCTGCGACGTTCAATGCGTCAGAATCCAACATCTATACGAATCTGTCTCGATGGAGTCTTGATTTGATAGTTTTGATGGTGTGGATCCCCTTTCTGACGTGGTGGCCGCGATGCGGATCGGTGAGCCTCATTCGGGCCGGGTCAGCCATCATGCGCCGTTCGGCTGGCAGTTTCCCGCCTTTGATGCCGCGGGATTCCATGTGGTCCTGGCAGGCACCTGCTGGTTTCTGCCCCCCGCCGCCGACCCGATCGCGCTGCGGCCGGGCGACATAGTGTTCCTCCCGGGAGGATGCACCCATGCCCTGGCCGACGATCCGGCCACGCCACTACGTCCTGCTGCTGCATCGCTGCGCCGGGTGAACCCGCGACCGTCCCGACCGGACACCGCATCCGCACCGCGACCGGAGACCGTGCTGCTGTGTGGTGCCTACCTTCTCGATCGAAGCCGGTCACATCCGATGCTCGCTGATCTGCCCGAGGTCATCCATCTGCCCGCCCCGGAAACTCGTCATACCCCGGTCGGGGCGATCGTCGATCTCCTCGACAGCGAACTTGCCGCCGACCGGCCCGGTCACGATGCCATGCTCCGTTCGTTGCTCGACGCGCTACTGCTGCACATCCTGCGCGGCTGGCTCGACCGCCAAACCGACACCGGGTGGTCGGCCGCGTTACACGACCCAGCCGTTGCCGCGGCGCTCTCGGCGATCCACGGCTCGCCCGGGCACGGCTGGACCGTCGCCGAACTCGCTGCGCACGCGGGGATTTCGAGAGCTGGCCTCGCCCGCCGATTCACCGACCTCATCGGCCGGCCACCCATCGCCTATCTCACTTGGTGGCGCATGACCCTCGCGGCTCGGCAACTGCGCGACACCGATACCCCGCTGCCGGTCATCGCCCGAGACTCGGGCTATGCATCCGAATTCGCGTTCGCCCACGCGTTCAAAAACGAATTCGGCCAGCCACCAGGTCAATTCCGAAGGAAGAACCCGCCAGTTCAACCACCGGATCGGAACGCGGGACGTTCGAGCTTCGCGGCTCGCGCGGTCACACGCGCCGTCGAATCCGAAAGATAGACCCGAACACTCGGCACCCAGGAAAGCCACACCAACTTTTCGCAGACCACGTCGGCAGCCGCCCGTTGGGAAAAGTTCACTCGGACCGGACATGGATATTTGGTTTGTTTAGGGATTGGTTGCGGTGTGCGGGGAGGGTTGTGGAGTTGGGATATAGGTTGTGGGTGCTGTGGGCGTAGGGCCTCTGTGGCGGGAGAGCCCGTGCCTGGCCTGAAGCGTGGTCTTTGGCGGCGCACCGTCGAGCCGGGCGGTCAGGCACCTTTTGCCCATGCCCAGGCTGTCAGCCGCCACTGTGTCCCCACCTTGCCGAGCGCAACGGTGAAGAGTGAGCCGGTTTGCGTTACCTGCTTGCCCTGCAGATTGACCGTCATGGTCGCGGGCACAACGACATACGCGTGGTCACCGGTGACATCGATGTGCCGTGGCTCGCCGAGGGCAATGTGGTAGCCCGACGCTCCTGTGTGCTCGCCCTCCCTACGCACGTCCCTCCACCAGTCTTCACTGGCTGTCGGTCCCTGCCACACATGCGGCGACATACCGTCGAGTATCTGCATCGGGTCAGCGCACAGCGCAGCCATCGCCTTCGAGTCACCGTTGTTGAAGGCATCGACGTATCGGAGCACCACCGCCATGGGCGGGTCGAGGGCGATGTCCATGTCGGGACGGTAACTCGAGTTCTTCGCGACGGGACGGATGACGCCGTCGTGTCGTCGTTCATCTGCGAGGGCCCGGCGTCGAAGTCCCCGAAATCCGCAAAGTAGGTCCGAACACGTCGGCAGCCTGAACCGTCCGCTTGGTTGATGCTGCTGGCTTCGATCTCGGTGGGATCGGTGTTGCGGCGCAACTGTTCTGGGCCAACTCTGGAAGGCAAGCGCCGCTCACATGCACCGGGCTACTTCGCCCGCTGTGTGCAGCGTTGGTGATGGACTGCCGACCCGCCGACCAACGGGAAGGAGCGCGTTCACCGCGACTCGCGCCGTATGCAATGTGCTCGGCTGGCGGTATGAGGTCGCCGAAGCGGCGGATCCGGTGGTGTCGGCGAACGTTCGCCGGTTGGGGTTATAGGCGCCCGCGTCAGGCCCGAGATCGCTGCCGTCTTGCTCGCGGGATTCGAGGTCGCCGGCGGGTGGTCTATGACGCCGTCGATGACGCAGGTTCGATAGAACCCGGTGACTACTGCGGTGCGGCGGGCGACGGAGGAGGGTTTGTACCGGCGGGTCTCCTGCATCCATCGCACGTACCGTTCGATCTCGGCCCGCACCGCCGCTAGCGGCAGGAGGTGATGTTCGCTGCACCAGCGGAAGTACAGGCGTAGGTCGGATCCGCAGTGCGTACGAGAGTTCCCGGTGAATCGAGCCAGATAGGCCCGCGCAGGCCAGGCCAGTACGAGATCGTCTCCGGCGAAGGTGACGTCGATATCCGATGAGGCACCCATGCCCCACGATGCCGACAGAACCAGGCAAATTGCACCCTGGTTGCGGCATTATCGTGCGTTGCTGTAGGGACGTAATATCGGGACTTCGCTTACGGCCGGATCAGGTTCTGGCCCTTCAGGAATCGAGAAAGTCGAGGAGCAGCGGCACCAGGGTCGCCGGGCGGTCGAGGGGGATGATGTGACCGCAGTCCTCGATCAGGTTCCCGGTCAGGGTGTCGGCGACCGGACGGAGTTGGTTTTCTAGTGTGGTTCCGACCGGGTGGGATCCGATGGCCATCGTCGGCACGGTGAGCCGGGCGGTGTCGACAGCCCGCCGGATCTGCTCAGCGCTGGTGGGCATCGCCCGATAGTAGGAGAAAGCGCACCGCAGGGAATCAGTGCCGGTGTAGGCGGCGACGAAGGCATCGCGGGTTGGTGCGGGGATGCCGCGACCCTGGGTACCGGTCGCCAGAAACCAGTCGAGGTAATCGGATTCGTTTCCGGCAAGGACCTTTTCGGCAAGACCCGGCGCCGCGTGAAACCCGAACCACCAGGGCGGCCCACCGGCCAGAAAGGTTTCGGCACCGGGCAGCGTGCCCAGCAGCGATTCCATGAGCACCAGCCGGTTGACTCGATCGGGCCGCCGCATCGCCAGCAGGAACGCCGGCGGAGCACCGGCGTCGATCGCGACGACGGACGCGCTGGTTTCGCCCAGGGCGTCGAGCAGTCCCTCGGCGTCGGTGGCAAGCGTGCCTGCGTCGTAGCCGTCCTGTGCTCGTGTGCTGGCGCCGAGGCCGCGCAGGTCCGGCGCGATCACCCGATGGCGTTGCGCGAGTGGGCCCATCACCTCGCGCCATAGCTGCCAGGTGTGTGGAAAGCCGTGCAGCAGCAGGACTGCTGGTCCGGTGCCGGCGATCGCCACGTTCGCTTTGATCCCGTTGGTTGCGACCATCCGCACTGTGAGATCTGGCAGTTCGTGAGACATTCGATCCTCCGCTAGCCGGTTACCGATAGTTACCAGCTGACCGTAGGTAACCCGAGGTAGCCTGCCAAGACGGCACTTTTGATACAGGTGGTGAGCTCCAGGTGACTACCCGAACCAGCACAGGCCAGCGCGGGATCTGTTCGCTCCGGGCTGCCCGACCCGTCGGCTTCTGGATCGGCTCGGCACCAAATGGGTGTCCATGGTGGTGAAACTGCTCGCCGAGGCCGCGCCCGGCGAGGTGCGCTTCGCCGAACTGCAGCGTCGGATGCCGGGCGTATCGCAGAAGATGCTGTCGGTGACTCTGCAAAGCCTGTCCCGCGACGGGCTGGTCACCCGCCGCGTCGAACCTACCGTTCCCCCGCGCGTTCACTATCGCCTTACCGATCTCGGACTCTCCCTGGAAAATCCGCTGGCCGCACTGCGTGCGTGGGCGGAGGAGCACATGGCCGAGATCGACGCCGCCGCAAACCCTGCGGACCACGCATGACCTCATGTCGATCCCGGCGATAGCCACGAAGATTCCCGCGGTGTGTGGCGGCGGCAAAGCGCGGCCGTCAGCGGATCGAAGACGAGAGGGCGCACCTCGTGGCCGTCGCTCGAGTCGCTTCGGCGAATGATCCGCTAATCGGCATGTTCCGGATGGCTGCGGTGTCGCTTCGTGACCTCGTACCGCTCTCCTCCAGTGAGTGAGGCTGCCGCCGTGTCAGTTCCGTGGGCCTGCCATACCGATCGCCGGAGAAGCATCGACCCGTTGTCTTCGTGGGTCTCGTGACTTCGAGTGAGATAGATTTTCTGACTGGAGCGGTGGGGTTCCCGCTTGCCAGTTGGACCAGGAGGGGACAGCGTGTTGGAACCGATCAAACGGGCAGCGGCCGCTCTGAGTCGGAGCTTGAAGGGCACCGCAAGCGGGACCGCGGCTACTTCTGGTGAGGCCGATCCCGTCTCGCTGATGGAAGAACTTCTGCCACTGCAGGAGCAATGCCTCGGCCACGACCACCCGGACACCAACGAGACGCGCGATCGTCTCGCCGACGCTTATCATCGGGCAGGGCGGGGGGATGACGAAGTTCCGCTTTTGAAGCAGCTTCTGGCGTACCGGGAGCGGGTCCTCGGTCACGATCACCACGACACCAACGTCGTACACAATCGACTCGGCGGCACCTATATGTCGCTGAGTCGATGGGACGAAGCCATTCCGCACTTCGAACAACTTCTTGCTTATCGCGAGAAAATGTTCGGACCCCAGGTGTATTCCGTCGTTGGCGCTCGCCGCGTGCTTGGCGTGGCGTGCTACCGGGCGTGCCGATATGCCGAGGCCGTCGCGTTGTTCGAACGGAACCTGGCGTACGTCGAGGGAAGCGGCGCCGACACGTACGAAGATCGCTGCAATCTCGCTGCCGCCTATGAGGCTGCGGGTCGCTGGGATCAGGCGATCCCGTTGTATGAAGAACTCCTGGCTTACCGGGAACAGCTTGTCGGGCACAATGATCCCTTCGCACAGCGCGCCCGCGACGACCTCGTTCGCGTGTACCGGTCGGCGGGCCGACCCGACGAGGCTGCCGCCTTGTCCGAAGCAGGACCGCCCTCGTCGACACAGGAGTGACGGCATCTCGAACTTGCACGGGCGGCACGTCGAAACTTTCCGCACTACGTGCACGTCCGGCGTGTTCGTCGTTGGCGCATGCGAAGACCCGGAATCGGCATTGTGGGCGCGTTCGACCACAGGTCGAGTTCCGTTGCTCACGGAATATCACGATCACCTGCCGCCGGTGCCCATGTTCGCTGAATCGGAAAGTCAGCTCGAGTTTGTTGTGAAGGAACCACATTCGGTGGACCGTTTGCTCGGAGTGCTGGGTCGGGTCCAGCCCAGCCTCACGCTCGACCTGCTGATGGACCTTGTGGCTAGCTTCGATCGCCAGCTCAAGAGTCTCGGCAACTGACTATATTTGACGCTGTTCGCGCCGATCGGGAATCTGGTGTTCAGACCGGCCGATTACCCGCAGCAGCCAGTCGCTCGCGCACTCCGCGAACAATCCGAGCATCGTGGTCGAACACCCGCTCCACAACAGGGAGCAACTGTTCGTAGAGGGTGATCGCCTCGCCCGTGCGTCCCACCGACTCATAGGCGTCGGCGAGGTGGTAGCGGATGCTCAAGGTACCGACGTGCTCGGTGCCCATCATGCGCTCCCAATCAGGGATCACCTGTTCGTAGAGGGTGATCGCCTCACCCGTGCGCCCCACCGACTCATAGGCATAGGCGAGGTTGTAGCGGGTGCTCAAGGTACTGGGGTGCTCAGCGCCGAGCACCCGCTTCCGATCGGGGAGCACCTGTTCGTAGAGGGTGATTGCCTCACCCGTGCGCCCTAGCGACAGATAGGCGCGAGCTAGGTTGTGGCAGGTGCTCAAGGTGTCGGGGTGCTCGGCGCCCAGCAGCCGCTTCCGATCCGGGAGCACCTGTTCGTAGAGGGCTATCGCCTCGTCCGCGCGCCCCACCGCCCGATAGGCGCCAGCCAGATTGTGGCGGGTAGTCAAGGTACCCGGGTGCTCGGCGCCCAGCACCCGCTCCCGATCGGGGAGCAACCGCTCGAGCAGGGCGATCGCCTCACCCGGCCGGCCCGCCGTCCGATAGGCGCCAGCCAGGTTGTAGCGGGTGCTCAAGGTGTCGGGGTGCTCGGCGCCCAGCACCCGCTCCCGATCGGGGAGCAACCGCTCGAGCAGGGCGATCGCCTCACCCGGCCGCCCCGCACTCCGATAGGCGTCGGCGAGGTTGCCGATCCGCAGCGATCGCGCCGCCTCGTCCTGCACGACACCCTGCCGGGCGGGACCGGCTACCTGCACCGTCTGGCCAGCGCCGACCGATTCCGGGAAGTGCTCGTTGCGGCTCGCGACCTGGTGTCCACCTGTCCATGCCAGGACGAGGACCCGCCGAAGCGTGCGTGCCACCGTTGCTTGCTCGCCCATGTCGAGGATGACATGTACGACAAGGTGAGTCGTCTCGAGGCCCTGGAGATGCTGGACGAGCTGCTTTCCGAGTGGGAAGTCGCCGAGGTCGCCGACACCGATCAGATCTCGTTGTGGGATCAGGTGGAAAGCGAACTCGAAGCCCGGTTCCTGGATGGACTCACCAAATGGGCGGGCCGGCCGGAGACGGGAACCCTGGCTCGCGGTGAGCTGGTGGGCGGAAAGCGGACCGCCGACCTGCGCATCGAGGGCCCTGATGGTGAGGTTCGGCATTGGAAGATGCTGTTGCAGAACACCATTCGAGGCACGCGTCCGGATGTGGTGTTCCGTTTGGTCGGTGACGACACCCAGGAGATCTCGGTCTATCTGGACGGCTACGAATTCCACGCATCCCCGGCCCACAACCGGCTCGCCGACGATGCCCGCAAGCGAGCTCGCCTGCGCGCGCACCGCGGCCTGGTCTTCCAGATCACCTGGAACGACATCGACAAGTGGGAGCTGCGCGGCTTCGGCCCGAACACCTCGCGAGACCCGCTGTTCGCTCCATATCTAGGCAACGCGCAGAACGCCGCGCGCGGCATCTACCGGCAGCGCACGGGTCGTAACGCCGATGAACTGGTGACGACCATGTGGACCAACCCGATCGACACCCTGCTGTCCTACCTCACCGATCCGGATCGGCGAGTCTGGCTGGCACGCGCCGAGGCCGTGGTGGCCGGTGCAACGAAGACCGCGAAGGAAGTTCCCAGCTCGTCGGACACCGCGGGGGTCGCGAAGCGCGTGACGGCCGCCCTGCACGGAGAACCGCTGCCCGCCGCTGAGGTCGGTAAGATCGCGGCTATTGCGGCGGGGCCGTTGACGATCGTCCTCGATCAGCGCTCGGAACCGGCGTGGAGCGCGTTCACGGTGATCGACGACCGCGCCGAGACGATCGAAGCCGAAGCCCACAAGGAACGCTGGGCGAACTGGCTGTACTGGGGAAATCTGTTGCAGTTCCTCGACTTCGGCGGCGGCGACAGCGCTCAACTCGCCCTGTCCACCCTGGACGAGTTCGATGCCGGTCAGCTCGCTGCGGCCGGCGGCAGCGGCTTCCTCACCATGCTGAGCCTGCTGCCGCTCGACGAGGACCTGACCGACGACACCTTGCCTCCGCCGCCGCGCCGGGAGCCCAAACCGGAACCTCGGACCGTGGCCGACGACCGGGCCACGGTGGCGGACTGGCAGCAGCCGCTCGATCTGCTCGACCCGGACGAACCCGGTCTCGCCGGACTCGCGCATGAGCTGGCCGCGCTCGGCGTGCCCGCCCCGGAAGTCGGCTACGAACTCGGCGATAACGCCTGGCAAGCGGAATTGGCCTGGCCGGCAGCGAAAGTCGCGGTAGTGCTGGTCGCGAACGATGACGAGGCGCGCAAGCGCGACGCCGCCTACACAGAAGCGGGCTGGGAGTCGCGACCCGTGCCGGCCTGGACGGCGGCCGAACTCGCCGAACGAATCGGAGGTGCACGATGAGCGGCGCGACACTGCGGATGCTCGACAAGGCCTACAACGAGGTACTGAAGCTTCCGCGCGCGGTCAAGGGTGCGATCTACGACTTCCAGCACAAATTCCGGGAGAACCCGGAATCGCCGGGTCTGCAACTCAAACAGCTCAAAGGCAACTCACCGCTATTTTCGGCACGCGTCAACCTGGACTACCGAGCGCTGTTGCTGCACGCCGGCAATCAGGACTATGTGATCGTCGCGATCAAGCCGCGGCAGGAGGTATACGACAACCTCGATCGTTACGCCTACCAGGTCAACCCGGTCAGCGGCGGCATCGAATTCGTCGACCTGGTGACGGCCGAGGCCGCCGTGCCGGAGGAACCGGCCGGGCCGGCACCGCTTTTCGCGAAGTACTCCGACGAGACCCTGCTCGGACTCGGTGTCGCGGAGCCCATGCTCGTGCTGATATCGAAGCTCACCACCGAGGACGAGCTGCAGGCGCTCATCTCCTACGCGCCGCAGCTGACCGCGGAGGTGCTGCTGGAACTGTTCGCCGGTAAGACGCCCGAAGAGGTCATGGAACAGATCACCGCTCCGGTCGCGGCGCCGGAGGAGATCGACGTCGAGGACTACCAGGCCGCGCTGGAGCGCCCCGCCACCGTCACCACCGAAGACGGTGCGCTGCAGGCGATTCTGGAAGAGGGCGACTTCGGGCGCTGGAAGGTGTTCCTCTACACCCCACCCAGCGCAAGATCGTCAATCGCGAGTACGGCGGGCCGGCCCGAGTCAGCGGAGGTCCCGGCACAGGAAAGACCATCGTCGCGCTGCACCGGGTGAAGCACCTGGTGGACCGGCTCGGCCCCGGAACCGGCAAAGACGTTCTGCTCACCACCTTCAACACCAACCTCGCCGCCGACCTGCGACAGCGCCTGCTGGACCTGGCCGGACCCGAAACCTTGGCGCGCGTAGAGATTTTCAATATCGACAAACTCGCTGTCAAAGTGGCCACCGAAGCCACCGGCAGTGCCGGGCGTCAGTGGATCAACGACGTGAAGGCCGTCGAGGAATGGCGGCGCCTGCTCGACGAAGTCGGTGAGCAGCAGTGGGATGCGCAGTTCCTGCACGACGAATGGAGCCAGGTCATCCTCGGGCAGGGGGTGACCACTCGCGCGGAATACTTCAAAGCCCGCCGCGCCGGGCGCGGACAGCGCATTGGCAGAGAGGCCCGCGCCTCGATCTGGCGTCTGGTCGAACGCTTTGTCAAGCGGCTGGACGAGCAGCGGATGTGGACACTGCGGCAGGTCGCCGAACGCGCCGCCCTGCTGGAAACCGATCGCGCGAACAACATCGCCGCAGCGAACGACGTCGCGTCGCAACAAGATAGCGAGCTGCGGCATCGCTACCGGCACATCATCGTGGACGAGGCACAAGACCTAAGTCCAACCCACTGGCGGATGCTGCGCGCGATGGTCGCCGAAGGCCCGAATGACATGTTCATCGCCGGCGACACCCATCAGCGGATCTACGGCCAGTACGCGTCCCTCGGCCAGCTCGGCATCAATATCCGTGGCCGGTCGGCGAAATTGACGCTGAGCTACCGCACCACTCACGAAATCCTGGGCACGGCAGCCGCATTGCTGGGCGACGAAGAGTGGGATGACCTCGATGACGGCAACGACGATCTCGCGGGCTACCGTTCGGTGCTGCGCGGGCTGCCACCTGCGCTGCAGTCTTATTCCACATGGGAAGCCGAACTGGACGGAATAACCGAGCAGATCGTGAAGTGGGGCAGCGGGTCGATCGCGGTGGCGGTGCCGGAACGGTGGATGACGGAAGCCGTCTCGAAACGCTTGAGCAAGGCCGACATTCACGCCAGCGTCATCGGCACAGAAGGCCCGCGAGAGATCGACGCGCCGGTGCACATCGGCACCATGCACCGCTTCAAAGGTCTGGAATACCAGCGCATGATTCTCGCCGGCGTCTCGGAAGGACTGCTTCCCGGGAGCTGGATCCTCGAACTGAAGCAGACCGATCCCGCGCGCTACCGTAGCGAGATCAAGAAAGCCCGGTCGCTGCTGTTCGTCGCGGCCACTCGGGCCCGGGACAGCCTGATGATCAGCTGGAACGGAAAGAAGAGCAGGTTCCTGGCGTGAAAACCCTCGCCGATCGGTACCGCGTCACCTCAGCCATCGGACGCGGCGGCATGGGGGAGGTGTGGAGTGGACTCGATCTGCGCCTCAACCGCATGGTTGCCATCAAAATTGTGGCCCCCGAGCTCGCGAGCGATTCCGATACGCGGCGTCGCTTCAACCGGGAGGCCAGGATCACTGCTCGACTGCACCACCCCGGTGTGCCCGCGGTGTACGACTTCGGTACCGACGGTGAGCTTTTCCTGGTGATGGAGCTGGTGCCCGGCGAAAGCGTCGGCATGCTCATCGGCGAGCAAGGAAGCTTGCCGGTGGGCTGGGCCGCGTGCATCGCGGCCCAGGTGTGCGCCGTCCTGACTGCCGCTCACCGGGTCGAGTTGATTCATCGGGACCTGAAACCGGAAAACCTCGTGCTGACCCCCAACGGCATGGTCAAGGTGATCGACTTCGGTGCCGCCACATCACTGAAGGTCGGGGAGTACTCCGCGATTACGGAATGGGGCAATATTCCGGGATCGGTCCATTACATGGCCCCGGAGCTGCTGGAGGGCGAATCGGCCAGCAACTCGAGTGACCTGTATTCGGTCGGGTGTCTACTGTACGAAATGCTCACCGGTCCACGGCCGTTCCGATGCCGCAACGACTCGGCCGAGCTCGGGTGGTTGCGGGCCGAGGAACCACGGCCTATGAACGGGGTTCCGTCAGAGCTGGAGGAGCTCACTCGCCAGCTGCTGGCCAAGGATCCCGCACAGCGCCCAACGGATGCGCTCGCTGTCCACCGGCTCTTGCTGCCCTGGATCCGTGGACTCACCCCGCTCCCCGGATGGATCGAACGCGATCTGTCCACCGACCCGATCCACCTGTACCTGCATGCACTATCGAATCCGATGTAAGCGGGCTCGCTCGTCTGTTGAGCGTTACCAAGTTCGGCCAACTGTCCGGTCGGATCCGGGACCGCGGACCGCTTCTTACGATCCGCGTGACCGTCGAGCCCCCCGACGATCCCTTCCAGCACGCCGTTCACCGGGTTGACCCGCAGGGTCGACTTCTCGGCCAGTTTGTTGGCGACATCGTGTTTCCAGGTGCCGAGATAGATGTAGGTGGTGTCGGAGGCCTTGCCTTCGATGCGAAACATGATGGCGCGGAAGTTCAGATCGACCCGTCGAGCTTCGGCATCGACTTGTTGTTCGTCGGCCACACGACCATTGCCATCCGTGTACTCCTTGGTCCGATACCCGCCCCGACCGTCCGCTCGACGCGAACTCGCCGCTACTCGTCTGGACATCCTATTTTGGCGCCCATGAGATGGTGGCTGGGTTGCCGGAGTCGTCGCCGTCTACCGCCAGTTTCCGATACATAAACTGTCGCAACCGGTCCGACGTATTGCGACACGACGCCGTCGAGCAATGTCAGCCAGTCGCGGCCCGGAGTTCCGTTGCCAGCGCACTGAAGTACTGCTGTTCACGCCAAAGGCGGCGGTTGCCGATCACGTAGAACCGACGTCTCGCGCGGGACACCGCGACGTTGAGGAGATTGGGTTTCGCGGCGGCCCACGCCCTCGCCCCGCCCTTTTCGAGTGGGGTCCCCAACACCAGGATCACGACGTCGGCTTCCTGACCTTGAACGGTGTGGACGGTTCCGACGTTTCGCTCTGCGAAATCGCGGCCGACGACTTGCTGGGCAATGGATTTTGCGCCGCGCACGACGTCCCGAAACGGGCTGACTACGCGGATGTCATTGGGCGCGATAGCCATGCCGTTCGTCAGCATGTCCAGCAGGTTACGTAGTTGTTCGCCTTCGGCGGGAATCCAGTTGCCGTCGGCGCGATCAGATGGGATATCGAACCACGTGTTTTCGCCGACGAATTGGCCACGGTCCGGGGTACCGTAAATCATGAGGTCGCCACCGTAGGCAATGCGGTTGGACACCTCGAACATGGGGCGGTAGCAGCGTCGGTGCACTCGGAGTGGCGAACCGACCCAGATCGCGGTGTCGCCATTGGGGTCTGCCAGTGCGGTGCCATGCCGAGCAAGTCGGTCGGCGACTCGCTGCGCGGAGGTGAAATCTGGTGTCCACTCCTCTTCCAAGCGGTGATGCCGCAGCAGCGCCTGCTGCGCCGGAAACGGCAGTGTGACAATTGGTTCCAGCTGCTGTGGGTCGCCGACGATGACCGCGCGGCGGGCACGCCAAATCCCGCCGGCGGCCTGCTGTGGTGTGGCTTGGCCGGCTTCATCGACAAACAGCCAGCCGAGTGCCTCGCTGTGGAGGTCCTTGAACAGGCGCGGGAGGGAGGCGAATGTTGTCGAGACCATCGGCACCACCAAGAACAGCGTCTGCCAAGCAGCGGCAATGGTTTCGGGCTTCGGTGTGGTCTTGACCTGGTTGCGAATCAGCGAGGTGGCTACCGCCAGATTGCCGCGCATCTGAGATGCGGTATTGAGCGTGAATGCCTTGTGCAGTGTCAACGCTTCGAGGAAAAGACGGTGCCGCGCCGCGGTGAACTCCTTGTCGGCCCAGGCATTACAGAGCTGAAACTGTTGCTCGTCGGCTAGGTTCTCGCCGAATGGCACAGTCCCGGGCCACCGCTGGCGTGCCTGCTCGATCAGCGCGGAAACGGCTGTCTGAGCAGCGACTGCGTCGAGGTGCTCTTGGACTCGTCGTTGGCCCAGCGCCGCGGCTTCCTGGTAATTCCAGTAGGCGAGTCGCGCTACCTCGATGTGATTGTCGAGTTGTTGCTTCGCCGAATCGCGGGCCGCAACAAGTTGTTTGCTTCGTGCGCTCCATTCTCGGCCGGCGCGGAACCACGTAGACAGTGAAACCCAGAATCCGGGCTTGCGCTGGTCGTGATCGGTGAGGATTGCGGCAGCCTGCTGATACACCGCATCAGCGGCACGGCAATGCTCTTGCGCCGTGCGGTGCTGCTCACCCCAGTGCTCGTGTTGCTCATTCGCGGACAGGATGTCGGCCCAAGCGGATCGGACTACGCCGTCAAGGCGGGCCAGTTCGGCAATAGCGTTCGCTACCGACTGCCGCTCCTCTGCGAGTTGACGAACTTCCTGCTGGGCATGCTTGAACGACCTCACGGTCGCAGCCCAGTCCGGGACCGTTGCGGGTTCTGCGGTTGCCCGCGCCAACGTGTCCTTCATACCGATGTTCTGGGATGTGGCTCGACTAGCGTCAGCCTCGTTCGTCGTCTGCGGGGCGACAGGCTGATCTCGCGAATCGTTCCCAAACCAGAATCTGCCGACGAAGTCCCGCCGATTCGGCATCTTGCCCAAGACAGCGGTGATCAGACCCCACGCCTCACCATCGAGCACCAGCGATGCCAGGTCGGTGAAGTAGTCGACCGCTAGCGCTTCATCCTGTGCTCCCGAAACCGCAGTGACGGCCGGTATTTCCGCCGTCACATTGGTCGCCGCGTCATTACTCGCGGTGGCAACGACGATCTCGAAGCCCGTCAAAGCGGGAAGTAGCTCGTAGACCGCTGGCTTGTAGTTGTTTTCGCCCAGCTGGACGTTCTCGATCTTGCGGGTGAACGCGGCGGCGGGGCGATCCATTTCCGCCAGTCGGATCGCGCGTTCTACGACGATTGCGGCGAGTGCATCGCGCAGCATTGTGGTCTTGCCGGTGCCAGGTGGTCCGTTGACGGCGAAAATCCCGTTGCTGTTGCGGAGTTCGGCCATCAGTTGGTTCACCGCGAACTGTTGACTCAGCACCAGTGGCCGCCGCACATCGCCCGGCCATCGTCCTCCGGGAAAGCGCAGTGGTGAAACTCCGGCCACCACTGCTTCAGGTCGGGTTCGCACATCGATACGGCCTTGGACAGGGATCGCGCGGAGGTCGGAAAGATAACCGCACAGCGCATCGCCGATATCACCCTGCCGTGCGGCCGTCTCCACCCGTGCCAAGTCATCGGCGATGAAACTGTTCAGGAAGTCTTGATCGGCCGCTTCCCCGGCGTAGCGTTCGCGAATCTGGACGCATTTCACTCGCAGTCCATCGATGGCGAGCGCATCCTTGATGTCCAACGCCGATGCGAGCTCATCTATGAAGTCGTGTAGATCGCCGGTGGTCAGGTTCAGGTTCACGGTGGACTCGTCGCCGTTTGTCGGCGCTGCGCCATCGGCGGGCCGCCGTGTCAACATTCGCTCGGCGAAGGTGCCGGCTACCGTGCCCGCGATCCCGCCGAGAACCGGTCCACCCAGTGCGGTCGCCGCTGCGGTCGCGGCGACCGTGGCCGCCGATCCCGCTCCTTTTGCGATTGCCTCTGCACCGGCTGCGCGCGCTTGCCGGCCCACGCCCGCCGCGGCTCGCGATAATGCAGACTGTGGTAGCTCTTCCCGGGCGGAACCAACTCTGGGGGGCGCCATCTTGTTGAGCCCCGTAATGAAACCGCGGTGGTCGTCTTCGAATCCGTCAAGCCATGAGTTATCACGCGGTCCGGGCGACCGAAGGCGGCTGATCGCCCATGCGCATGCAGATAGGATCGGCGAGTTCTCCACAATGCGCCCCTGTGCGTCCAAGGTGAACGCGAACATGGCGGTGGCACCGGCGGGCCGTCCATCTGGTGGACACCTGTCGGCACCGAAGACTCGGATCAGTTCATCGCGTGCCCGGCTGACGTCGTATACACCGCCGTAGACGGTGAATTGCCATGTCACCCCTGCGGGCAATCGGTCGCGCCACAGTGGATGATTCCGGTCCCACGGCGCGATCTGATTGGCCGCTACGTCCACGACGACCGGGCTGGAAGGGCGATTGGACCGACTCGTCAGCTCGGGGACGTCCTGCGGACTGAACATCTCGACTGCTCGCCAGAACCGGACCAACTGCGCGGCCTGTTTTGTCCCACCCATAGTTGCTTCCCCCATCCACTACCGCTCGAGACAGCGAGGACTTGATCAACGGTACGCTGGTTCGAGTTCGGCGACGCCGAAAACGTCGGAGTCCCTACGGAATACGATGTGCGGGACGTAGCCGATGCCAGCTTCAGTCGTTGATGAACTCCTGCGCGGCAGTGAAATTCGAGTCGTCGATCCCGATCAGTGCATCGACGAACTCTTGTCCGACATCCAGTGGCGCCGACGCGGAGAATGAATCGTTGGTCAACATCGCCGCGGGTGCGGACAACCGTCGTGTCGACAGCAGCCGCTGCGCGGTCTGCTGTACATCCGCTGCTACCCGCGACTGCCATGGAGTCAGGGCCGTTGCGAAGTCGATTGAGACAGTGATGATCTGCTCGACGGGCGACTCGCGAACAGTGATCTGGCTGCCGTTTCCTGTGACACCCGATTGCACCTCTTCCATCGGCGCCGGGCGAGAATTCACCTCGCCGCGCATGGGATGATTCCGCTTCGGTATTCCGCGCGGTGGCACAATAGTGGGAGGGCCGTCCAACACTTCCGGTCCCAGCTCGAATGCTTTCTGGGCCCGCAGAGAGACAGTCGCCGATACTGCCGACGCGGTGAGCACTGCGCGCGCTGCCGTCACCCAGCCACGAGTAGTGAAATGGTCTACAGCAGGTAGGAATTTCTCGCTCATCGCGGGTGACAATTGCCCGATTCGGTCCTCATCGATCCGGACCTCCACGATTCGTTTCGTGGTGCGTGCACTCGACTGCTCGATCGCGACAAGGGAGACAATCACTGGGCGGTCTCCGCCATCGGTGTGGTAGCACGTCAATACATCCGCGTGGTCAGCTGTCTTCAGTACCTGTACCGCGCTACCTTCCGGCAGCAGCGTATATGCCACTGCAGGTGGATCGTTCAGCGGGACGATAGCTTCAGGGCTCGACACATAGAGGTGGAAGCTCGTACTGAGTCTGTGCTGCTCGCGGCCGTGCTCGTCCCATTCCGAATACTCTCGCGCCCAGATCCGACCCGCTGCCACCGGTACGTATCCGAGTTCTACTAGTTCCAACAGCGGTCGGTGATAACGGATCGCATCTTGTCGGGGCAGATACCCGACCGTACGGTTCCCGAAACGGACACCGACCGCGTTACGGTCATGTGGATTCTCCGGTTCGGGTATCAGCTCGACCATACGAGAGGTCTCGGTGCCGCGAGGATCGAAATCGTCACCGAGCATCCCGATGAAGTTCGCAATATAGGCGTGGATTCCGACGACCTCTTGTGCGGCCCAACCTCTGCTCGCGGTCCACAGCTGGTACACGGGGCGGCCGGTCGTCATCGGATTCATTCGTTGCTCCGGGTGTTCATGGTGCCGTACGGATCCTGGCGAAATCCTATGTCGCGATTGGAGACTCGCGATGGAAACCGAGTTGTGGGCGTGGCCCGGCCCCGATAAACGAGACCGCTCGGTATTAGAGTCAATGCCGTTAACTTACGCGGTGGTGTAGCCGGATCGAGGGAGCGCTGCAGTGGTTGATGTTCTTGTGCCGCAGCGATTTTCGCTGGAACTTGTTGGGTTCGCTGCGTTTGGTGACTCAAGGGTAGCTGCGTAGCCGTCGTGGGTTGGAGCGTTCGATGATCTCGGTGATGGCGTGGTAGGTGCCTGTGCTGAGCCGGTCAGGGGGAAAAACCCGCTTGTCCGGTGACGTGCCGCCGGACAACGCGCAGTGTGCGGATGAACGACAGCCGTAACGGGTCGCAGCCTTCGAAGTCGGCGGCGGAATACATGAGTTCACGGATGGCGTAGTGTGTGGTCAGCAGGCTGACCGCCTCCTCCGCCACGAACCGGCACCATACATCGAACCGACTGCACCACAGGCGATCTCACGTGATACAGCCGCCGCCACCACGATTCGCTCACAAGTAGCCCACCGTCGACAACCGCACAAAGTTAACGGCATTGGCACTAGTATCGAGGGGGTCTGCCGCTCGGAGCTGATTTTGGGTTTGTCCGTCGTTGGCGCGACTTGGCATTGCCCGCTATTTGTTCTCGAATCGGCTCCAGCGAGCCAGGTCTTCAACGATCGGCCCAGAGTCGGGTACGCGGAACCACCACCACCCGCGTCCGGTTATGTCAATGTTCGCGACCGCTGCCATGCGCTTCCCTGAATCTTCGACAGTGATAGACATGAATCTATCGTCTGCTTCGGAGACGTAACTCGTCATCTTGGTGCCGAGTGGGGCAGGCAGATTATTGATGGCGCTCTCCAAGTAATCCCGTATGGCATAAGCGGCGTTGAGGTCGTATTCGTTCCAGACAGTGCGGTCCGACCAAGGCAGGTTTCTGTCTCGATCGATCTTCTCCACATGGGCCTCCCATGAGTCTGCCAAGCGGATCGCATCGCGTTCTTCGCCCGATTTCAGTGTGATCGAGTTGCTTTTAATATCGGCGATCTCATCTTCGGAGAAATGAAGATGCGCGTGATCGTCGAGTTTCGACATTCTTTTCCTCACAGTTTCCAGGCGGTTGATTTCCAGGGCATTTCGTAGTTCACAACCACCTTGATTCCCTTGTACACGAATTGCTCGGCCTGTTCCGCTGTGCGTCCGTCGCCCATCGGTTCCGGTGTGCCTTTTGTCAGCGCGTCATGAACTTGTTCGGGAGTTGGTCTATCCATCGTCGGATTCCCGTCCCCGGTATGGCCGTTGATGAATTCTTCTATCTCGGCTTGAGTGTATTCGCTGTGACGGAAGTCTGGTTCATCGGAATCACCGGCGTGGTCGTCGTCGATGGTCGAGGTCATGCCGATGATGGCGGCGAGGCTGGCGATGGCTTTGTCGAGGTCGGTGGTGGGGAGTGCGTGGAAGGCGTCGATGGTGCCGACGGCACCGGCGGCGAGGCTGGTGAGGCCGATGATTCGGACCATTTGGCTGGCGCGGTAGGAGGTTTGGATCGCGTTGATGGTGAGGGCAACGTCAGCGTCGATGGCCGCGGCTGCGGCGACGGCGGAGGAGCCGAGGCTGAAAAGAAACGCGACGCCGGCGGTGATGGCGATCAAGCTGATGGACAGCTCCAGCGCGTTGATCGCGCTGGCATTGTCGTTACCGAGGGCGACGGTCGCGTCGTGGTAGTCCTTAACCGGTGTGGCCATCTTCTGGGAGGCGGTAGCGACGGTGTCGGCGCCGGTTTTCAGGGTGGTGAAGTGGTCTTGGAGTAGTTGCCGGTTGGTGGCGTCGTCCATGCCGTCGAACAGAGCCGAGATGGCTGAGATGCGGGCGGCGGCGCCGGTGATGGTGTCGTGGTTGGCGAAGGTGTTCCAGGTGGTGTGGGCTTTGTCGAGTTTGGTGTGGTCACCGTTGGGGAGTTTGCCGAAGGCGGCCAGGACTTTGGCGACGAGTTTGTCCAAGAACTCCTTCAGCCCGCCATGGTCGGTGAAGCCGATCCCGTTATCGTGCACCGAAGACGGGATGGTGACCTTGTATTCGCCGACTTCCTGCGCGTGGATGCGGGGCGCGGTTGGGTTGCTCTTGTTGGCGATGGCGTAGTGGTAGCCGTTGGCGTACAACACGGCGCCGTAGTTGGTGAGTGCGTTGGCCAGGCTCGAGCAGGCCTGCATGGTCTGCTGGGCGGCTTTGTCGTAGGCCCCACCCCATTCCTTGCAGCCGGGGGCGTCGCCGGCCATCCCGGCGCATTCGCCTTTGACCGCATCGTGGACCGGTTTGTCGGCCTTGCGGAGGTCATCGGCGAGGTCGTGGCATTTCTTGGCGGCGTCGTAGTAGGTCTGCCAGTCGACGATCATGCCTGCCCCGACTGCAGCATGCGTCGGTTGACGTCGATAGCGCGGGTGTAGCGGCCGTGCGCTTTCTGTGCGGCGTCACTCACGGCGGCGACGCCTTCGGCGAATTCTCTTGCGGCCGCGAGCCATTGGCTGTGGGCGTCGGCGTATGCGCTGGCTGCCGCGGATTCCCAGCTGCCGCTGTGCAGGGCGGCGACCTTGTGGTCGAGTTCGTCGAGGTGATCGTGCAAGAATCCGGCCAAACCGTTGAGGCGAGACACAATCTGGTCGAGTCGATCGAGGTCGACGCTGAATTGGGAGCTCATGGCAGATCCAGGCTGGAGATACCGGACGCGTTGCCGGTGTCGGTCGATCGGTAGTTGGCGGCGGTGACGCCCAGTTTTTCGGCGAGAGAAGTCAGCGCTTGCATGAGTTGTGTTCCGCCGTCACGAGTTTCGGTCCACCCATTGGAGAACTCGTCGGCCGCGTCGCCGGTCCAGTCGGAAGTGAGTAAGGTGTCAACCTCGCGGGCAGCGGAATCGAGGGCCTGTTTCATGGTGTCTGCGATGTTGTAGACGTACTGGCCGATCGTCTGCACATCATCAGGCACGACTGACAGATTCTGGCCAGCTCCGGTAGGCCCCCCGCTATCTCCCACGCACACGACGATAACGGCGATCTGCCCCACGCGTCCATACGCTGTCGGCTGCACCGGTCGCTCCGCACGTACGTCAACCTGACATTGCCACAGCGCTATTCGGACCCCGATACCTGTTCAGTCCAGCCCTGGCCGTCCCACCATTGTTGGCGCGCAGGGTCATTGAGCGATGGGTACCAGCCCGGCGGTGCCGTTGGGGCAGCCAGATCGTCGGTCGTACTGACGTCGGCATGGTCGGCACCGCGGTTCGCTACTGCTCTTCGTCTGTCCGATCGCGCCAGCAGCGCGCTGTAGACGAGAAGGCCGTCACCAGCCAAAGCAGTATCGCCAGCCAGATCAGTTCCGCTACCGTGGCCGCGCAGGCTCCGCCCCCAACGATCAACGCGAAACTGCCACCGGAGCCCCTTTGTAATCAGAATCTATGTAGACAAGATCTATGTAGACAAGATCTACATTATCTCTGTGTTCGGTGGCTGTCCTTCGTCGGCGACCAGCGTCCGATAGATCTCGGCCATCCCGCCGGGTTGGGACGGCCCGGCGCCGCCGTTGCAGACGAATTGCGTCGGATGAATCTACGGGGTGGGGTGCAGGCGTTTCACCGTTGGTCGGTGGTGGGATGCCGCAGCCGCTGATCTGCGGTCCACTCGGTGAAGGCAACTTCCCCAACGATTTCGGGGCCACCCAGGACACCCCCGATGACGCCCTCGAGGGTGCTGATCGGGGGTGTTTCGCGTTGCAGCGGTGCGAGTTTCGCGGGCAGGTCGGCGAGCATCGCGTAGGTGGAGCCGGTCCCGACACTGCCGACGTAGACCAGATCGCCGTCCCGGTCGGGGATCGCCAGGACCAGTGATCCTATGCGCCCGGTACGGAGTGCTCGTGCGATCGCGGCGCTGTCGGCGGGAGGTGGCAGGGTGTCGTCGCAGCTGTTGCGGTCACTGGAGCACAAAGGTGCCGACCCTGAAAATCGCAGCGGCAAAAAGGGTGGTGACTATGTCACCAGACGGGTGGTAGCTTGGTGAATCGTAGCGTACTGAAAAGTTCTGAAAGGTCTGTTGAGGCCCGGCATTTGGGTTAGCTCAAGCGATTGACCAGGGCTTTTGTGAAGCGTCCCAATGGGTTCGAATCCCGTCATCCGCTCCACGAAAACACAGGGTCGGTAGCAGTGACCTCCCTGGTTTAGGTGCGTATGTCAGCACTTGCGGTTACGACGGCTTCTCAGGGCACCTACCGGCTCTGAAGGCCCATGCTCACACCACGTCCGCGACCTCGTAGCAAGAGGTTGGGTTCCGTTCCATAACTATGACGAGACAGGTTGTCGGCTCGACCTCGGAGACCTTCGACGGCTTCGAGGTCGCCGTGCGGTGGTGTGAGCTGGCTGAATTGGTCGCCCGGTTCGTCCGAATTGCAAGCCGCCCGATGAAGCTCAGCGCCGAACGCCGGAAGTCCCGCCACCTACCTCGAATCGCTAGCTGGATCAGCCGGCGAGTGTTGGGAACCGTTTGATGAACGCCTGCCAGGTGCGTAGGCCGAGACCGGCACGACGATCTTCTGGCGGGTGGGGAAGTGTTGATCAGTTGATGAGGCGTCGCAATGCGGCGTGGGCGGGTGGGCCCCATGTGGGCTTGCCGCCTGGGCGGCCATGGACGCCGGCGTGTCCGATGAGGATGCCGCTGAGCGCGCGCAGCACGGCCCATCCTCGCGCGCGGCGCAGGGTCGCGGTATCCGGGGTCGGCTGGTAGGTGTCATGGAAACGTTCGGTGCCGCTGTCCGGCAGCAGAATCCACGCGGCAGCGAGGTCGCATGCCGGATCGCCCGCGAACAGGTCGCCGAAGTCGATCACGCCGCAGATCGTGCCGTCCGCGGTGAGGACGTTTGCTGGATGCAGATCGCCGTGGAGCCATAGCGCTGGGCCGTCCCAGTCGGGCGCGACGGCGGCATTTTCCCAGACCCCGCGGACGGCGTCTGGATCGGCGATCAGCCCCAGTTCGGTGGCCGAGGCAAGCTGCTCGGCGAAGCCCTCGGAGTAGCCGGTCAGCGGCCCACCGCGGTTCCGGCCGGTGGGCGCTTGTTCGGGGGCGGGTTGGTGAAGTGCAGTCATGAAGGTGGCCAGGGTGGCGGCCGCCTCCGTCGCGCGCGTGACGGGAGCGCGGTCGGCCGGCGCGCCCGGCACCCAGGTAGTGACGATCCAGGGCCGCGGAAACCGCTCGGAGGGCGCACCGAAGCGTTGCGGAACGGGAACCGGCAGGGGAAGGCGCGGGGCGAGGGCGGGCAGCCAGGTGTGTTCCTTGCGCAGCAGCGCATCCGCAGACTCCGTCGCCCAAGGCAACCGAACAGCGAGGTCGTTGCCGAGCCGCCACAGCTGGTTGTCCCAGCCGCGCGCGCCGAGCCGCACAGAGTGATGGGCCAGGTCGGGGTGCTGGTCACGCAGCAGATCTCGTACCAACTCCGCGGTGATCTCGATCTCGTTGTGCATGCGGCTCAACGGTAGCCGGATGGCAGCCGACCCGTTCCAACTGATCGAAGTTGGGGTGCGTGCGGGTCTGCGTGACGAACCTGCAGGTCAGGACACTGACAGGGCGCCGCCGACCCCAAGCCACCGACAACCCTGGAAACTGCCATCAGCACGGGTCGCAACCCCTTGGCCGCCGAGCACGCGATCCGGTGAGGCAGGTAGCGCTGTTCGTCATGCCTGCCCCACGGAGATCGGCCGGTTACGGATTCTGGCGGCGGGAGCCGGGTTGGGATGCGGGGGCGATCCGAGTGTTGCGGACATGTTCGTAGACAACGGAAGTACGGACATCGGCGACCTCGGGTCTTTCGGTGAGTTTGTCGATCACGAAGGCGTACAGGCTGTCGTTATCGGGAACAGCGACGTGGATGAGGAAATCCTCGCTGCCGGTGGTGACGAACACGCCGAGCGTGTCGGGCAGACCGCACACCCACTGCCGGAACCCCTCGATCATTCGCCGGGAGGGCGGCTTGATCCGTACCGCTATCAGCGCCTGCACCGGCCGACCGATGGCGGGCAGGTCCACATCGAGCAGCGCACCGCGGATCACGCCACGCCGACTCAGTCCGCGGGTGCGTTCGAGCGCGGTGGTGGGTGAGACGCCGACTGCGGCGGCGACGTCGCGGTTGGTGCGCCGTGCATCCGACTGAAGCTCCCGCAGGATTGCCTTATCAAGTTCGTCCATATCCATAAAAAGGCTCCATGTTTCGAATTAAGTACGGGTCTGATTGCATTTGATTGCACTACTGCATACCTTTCAGTCAATTCTATTGTATGAAGTTACGGAGGTATGGCGATGCCGGATCAGGCGGATACGAGGGTGGAGGTGGGTTTTGCACCCGAGGAGATCAGGATCGATGAGCCGACCCGCGCGGCCCGCCTGAAGTGGGTGGTGATCGTCGATGCGGACCTGCCGCCGGGGCGGGCGATCAACGCGGCGGTGTGTGTCGCGGCGGCGATCGGCGCGGCGGTCCCCGGTTTGCTCGGCCCCGACGGGAAAGATGCCTCCGGCGAGGTCCATCCTGGTCTGCCATGGGCGGGGTGCACCGTCTTGGCCGCCGAAAGCGCCGAACTCCGCGCGCTGCGCGATCGGGCCGCCGCTGGTGAAGGCACGCTCGTCGTCGACATGCCCAGCCAGGCGCAGCACACACGTGTTTACGGCGAATACCTGGACACGCTCGCCCGCGCCGGACAACACCGCATGTCGTATTACGCGCTCGGGATCATCGGCCCGCGTAACCGAGTGGACAAGCTCGTCGAGAAGTTTCCGTTGGCCTGATTGCCGCCACGGCCGTCGATAAGACCTCCAATTAGCGGGTGAACTCGGCAGCCGGGGATGTCGGCGACGCTCGGGGGCTGAAATGCGCGATTCGCGTCCGCGCGGGCCGTGAGCACGGCAAACTATCCGGTGGACTCTCGCGATCTCACGGTAAGGCTGACCATAGGCAGTATTTCCGGAGCTAGGAGGACGCGATGACTAGTTATATAAGCCAGCAGTGCCTCTCCCAGATGTCGGAGACGAATCCGCGGGCGCAGCTGTTCGTTGATGGAGGCGCCGCATACGCCTTTTTGATGTACCGGGATATCCAAGACGGCCGGTATGACCGCATCCCCGCGCCGCCGGGCAAAGATGATCTGGTGTTGCACGTCGAAAAGGGGCTGCGGGTGACGTTGTTCTCCGAGCCTGTATTTTCCGGAGCCAAGACCGTAGTGGCAGCGGATCAGGGCAGGCGTGTTCGGCAGTTGGTGGACCGCGCGGTGGTGAAGTCAGCGATCGTCGAATCGGTCTGACACAGATCACCATCGCCGCACGCGCGGAAGTCTTATCGAGATCGCGGGTGGGTTGGAGGCCGATGCCGCTGTCGCCCCGGCGATTCGGATGGTCGTCATGACGTTCTGGAGGAGAGGACGGGCGGCCACCGGTCGACGATGGTGTCGCTTGCTGGTCTGTGTGGTGGGTCAAGCGCCGATGAAGTGCTCGGCCTGGTCGCGGTCGGTGTGCAGCTTCCAGTAGTCGAGGGCGATCTCGTCGGGCGCGCGGTAGGGAATGCCTTCGGGGGCTTGGGTGCTGATCATGAGGTTGATGGCCACGTTGGCTGCGTAGATGCCTTCGTCGGCGAGGGTGTTGTGCAGATTGATCGCCCAGTTCCGCTGGCCCGCCTGTGCGATGTTGGTGTCCGCGAGCATCGGGTACGGGTTGACCGCGCCGCCACCCGTGGTGAACAGCAGTGTGCCCGAACCGGTTTCGAGCATTCCGGGCAGCACCGCGTGGACGGCTGCGATCGCGCCGAACAGGAGGGTGTCGATCTGGGGCCGCAGGGTGTCCAGGGTCACGTCCTTGGGAGAGGTCATCGACAGGCCCGCGTGCGGGGAGAACTCCAGAACGTCGATGCGTCCGAATCGCGTGATCGCGGCTTGGAGTGCGCCGGTGAGCTGGACGGAGTCGCCGATGTCGGCGGGGAAGCCTTCCGCGGTGATTCCGGCCGCGGCGAGTTCGGCAACGAGAGTGTCGAGGTTGTCCTTGTTGCGGGAAATCAGGGCGACGTCGAAGCCGTGGCCGCCGAAGACCTTGGCGATGGACAGGCCCAGGCCGGGACCGGCTCCGACGATGGCGATGGTGGGCATGCGGACTCCTTGATGATGGTGGGTGGTCCCGGCAGGAGGGCCGGGGGAAGACCGGTGGTGCGTGCCGGGGGTCAGTCCCGGGCGCCGGGGGGTGCCCAGTCGGTGGGGCACGGCGCGTTGAGGGCGCCGAGGATGCGTTGGGAGACGGCGCCGAGCTGGCGCTGCTGTGATTTGGTCAGCGGGTCGAAGACCAGGCGTCGGACCGCGGCGACGTGGCCGGGTGCCGCAGCGGCGACCTTGTCCATGCCGTCGTCGGTCAGGGTGGCCAGGGTGGCCCGACCGTCTGAGGGGTCGGGGTGGCGACGCACCCAGCTCCGCTTCTCCAGGCGGATGACCACGTTGGACAGCCGGGAGAGCGTGCTTCCGGCGTATTGGGCGAGCTCGCTCATCCGTAGGGTGCGCTGCGGCGCAGCCGAGAGTGCGGACATGACCACGTAGTCGAAGTGGGCAATGCCCGCTTCCCGCTGCATCTGCGACTCCAGCGCGGCCGGCAGCTGGGTCAGCATGTAGGCGAAGGCATACCACTGATGCTGCTCATCCGCGTCGAGCCAATGCGGCTCGCTGATCTCCCGCGCCTCTTCCACACCCACAAACATACTCCAAGCATGGAGCAAATGTCCACGCTATTTACTCTTAGCTTGAAGCAATTGGGGAGTCGTGGTTTATCCAAGCTTGGAGTTCCTAGCTGAGTGGTGAGGATCGATGAACGTCTTCTCGTGGATCATTGCGGGGTGCTGGCGGCCGTGTTCTTGCTGGCCGGGGCGATGAAGCACCCCCAGCAGCTCGCCGCTTCCGTGCTGGGCCCATGCTGGCCGTGTTGATCGGTTCAGGCGCGCTGGCGCTCGGCCCGCCGCTGTACCAGCTCCTCGACGGCAGTGGGGAGGGTGGTTTCGAAGTCGATCAATTTCGCCCAGGCCGGGGTGATGACGATCCGGACCATGCCGTCGTAGAGCGACCGGACCTCGGCCTCCCACTCGACGCGCTGCTCGGGGGTCATTTCGTAGCTGCCGTTGATCTGCAGGTACTCCTCCGGGATGCCGTCGACCACGTCCAGCTCCGCCCGGCCGCGGATGAGCAGGATCTTCGGCGGGTGCACCTCGGTGTCGATCGTCAGCGCGACCTGCGGGTTGTGGCGCAGGGAGGGCAACTTGGGGGCGTTCTTCGTGGTGCAGACGACGATCTGGGAGCCGTTCCAGGTGAACGCGATCGGGATGTTGCGGGGTGTGCCGTCCTTGGCGACGTAGGCCATCCGGAGCAGGTCGCGCGCCAGCAGTTCCCGGCTGATCGGGCGGTTCAGGATCTCGGTGATCTCGTTCGGCTGCATGGTGGTCTCCTTCATCGGTGAAGCCGTCGCGGCTGCTCGTACCCCTGGGACGGAGCCGCTTCAGCGTTCTCGACATCCGAGGCGAACGATTTCCGATTTTTTTCTGGACCCCGATTGCCGCGTCGACGGGACCGGAACCGGGTGGAACACAACTCAGGCATTCGGGCCGCACATCTGGGTGAGGGCGGGGCGAGCGAGCTGATGGCGAAGTCCCGGCATGGCGGGTATGCGTTCTGGCTCGGTCGGCGGCGATTCGACCTGAGACCGCTCAGAATCAGTGCGCCGCTCCGTCTGCATCGACATGAAGCTCACCGTTCAGACGTTCCTGACCCTCGACGGCGTGATGCAGGCCCCCGGCGGACCCGAGGAAGATCCCAGCGACGCCTTCACCCACGGCGGCTGGCAGGCCCCGTTCCCGGACCAAGCCGTCGGCGAGTTCGTCACCGACCTCAACAGCCACGCCAGCGCGTTCCTGCTCGGTCGCAGAACATTCGACATCTTCCGCGGCTACTGGCCCGATCAGACCGACCCCGCCAGCCCCATTGCCACGGCGATCAACTCACTGCCCAAGTACGTCGTGTCCAACTCACTCAGCGAGGCCGAAGCCACCTGGCGCGGCGAGCACCCCGACACCGCTCGCCTGCTGACCGGCGACGTCGTCGCAGCGGTGCGGGCGCTCAAGGACGAACCCGGCGACGAGCTGCAGATCTGGGGAAGCGGCGAACTACTCCGGACGCTGTTGCGGCACGAGCTCGTCGACCGCTTCCGCCTGA
Organism: Nocardia sp. NPDC052112; assembly: GCF_040680135.1. Classification (NCBI taxonomy): domain Bacteria; kingdom Bacillati; phylum Actinomycetota; class Actinomycetes; order Mycobacteriales; family Nocardiaceae; genus Nocardia; species Nocardia sp. NPDC052112. The sequence continues at coordinate 28,634 of NZ_JBFAWD010000044.1, forward strand.
TGACGTTTCCGCTGGTGCTCGGCTCCGGTCGCCGCTTGTTCAACGACGGCATCCTCCCGGCGACAATGCGCCCCGTCGAGCTCACCATGACCGATCTCGGCATCGTCCTCGGCACCTACGAACCAACCGGCCCGGTTCGCCACGGCCAGATGTAACCGGCTGGGGATGGCCGTGCCGGGCCGTCACCGCACGGCTGGCCAGCATCGTGGCGATGACGGCGATGCGTACCGGTCCGATGGCGTCCTGGTTTCCGTCATCGGCATTGCACCGTGAATGATGTTGGGTGCCTGCCGATTCGCGTTCGATGTCCGATGAGGTGCTCGTCGCATCGGTGGCGAGGCAGGCCGCGCTGATCGAGCGGCTCGAAGCTCGGGACGGGCGGGTCCGGTGGTTGGTGAGGAACAGCGGCCCGCCCGGCGGCCGGCCACACGATCACGTCCTTGGCCACGCCATATCACGATCCGCATCCACGCGTTGGACGCCCTTACGCCCCACCATGCTCGATACGGTTTGGCCATGAACGCTGTCTGTCATCGAGGGCAGGGGACCATCACGGCCCTGATCCGACCCGACCCGCGGTCACGACAGTCGATGGCGTCCGTCACCGAAGTACGGAATCATTGGTCTCGTCTCCTGCACGACCCTTCAGGTGTGGCCCGTCCGCAATCAGAGGAGGAGTCATGGGCAAGGAACCGAATCACAGTGGTCAGCCAGATTTCGAAGCGCTGTACCGTGACGCGCCGCCGGAGCAGGATGCTCCTGCGTTGATCCCCTGGGACATCGGCGGACCACAGCCGGTGGTGCAGCAGTTGGTGGCCTACGGCGCTGTGCGGGGCGAGGTGCTCGACCCCGGAACCGGCCCGGGACATCACGCGATCCACTACGCGTCCAAGGGCTACTCGGCCACCGGGATCGACGCGTCGCCGACGGCGATCGAGCGGGCCAAGCGCAACGCGGAGCGCGCCGGGGTGCGGGTGGACTTCGAAGTGGCCGATGCCACCAGACTCGACGGGTTGGAGAATCGGTTCGACACCGTCGTCGACAGTGCGTTCTACCACGTGTTCTTGGACGACGAACAAATACAGAGCCAGTACGCGCAGGCCCTGCACCGGGCCACTAGACCGGGGGCGCGACTGTTTATGTTCGAAATCGGACGCCACAACGTCAACGGCCTTCAGCCCGAAGGTTTGCCGGCGGAGAATTTCGAGCGGGTGCTTCCCGCGGCCGGGTGGCGTATCGACTACCTGGGAACCACCACTTTCCAAGCGACCTTCAGCCCGGAGACGTTCGCCCATCTCACCAAGGAGATGGGCGGCGACTCGGGATGGGCTGAGCGGATGCAGCCGATGCAAGAACAACTCCAGATCATTGCGCCGTTGCTGAAAAACAACCGGGTGCACCTGCCGGTGTGGGCGGTGGCCGCCACCCGCCTCGGCTAGCTGTGCCCTTCCGAGCGCAGAAGCTCCAGAACGGCGTTCCCCCTTCGTCATTTCCCGCGACGCCGGCACAAATCGGCAACACCACCGACCGCTACGGTCACAACGACCGCCGCGTCAGTGCCGCGGTCGCCCAGATCATCGCGAGCAGGCTCCCTGCGCCCGCGCGCGATCTGCGTACCGTCGCCTGAGCCAGCTGCTCCGAGTACTCCACTCGCCCACTTCATCACCGCAGGTCGGCGTCGAATCTCCCGGGAGAGGTCCAGCGACTTCGGACTTGCAGGCCGCGACTGGCCCTGAGAGCTAGGGGAGCGGACCCAGCTCGCGGTCGGCGGATATTCGCTGGCGGCAACCCGCCTGGACGCGGGATCATTGCTCACCTGCATCGCTCGTTGATTCGAGACGTAGGGGGGAGCATGAGTTCACGCGCAACGGCGGTCAAGCTGGTGCTGCGTTTCTATGGCCGGGAAATGGCCTCTCGCAAGGTCACGACGATTCCGGCGCTGCTGGCGCCGGCACTCGGCAATATCTGCAACCTGTACATCGCACCGCTGATCGTCGCGATGGTGGTCGGCCGGGTCGCGGTGACCGGGGATGCGGGTTTCGGGGCCCTGGCTCCCTATATTTTTACCTTCGGTGGTGCCCTGCTGCTCGCGGAACTGCTGTGGCGCATCGGGATTCACTGTCTGAACCGAGTCGACGCCTACGGTATCGAGCACCTGTATGTGCTCGCCATGGACGAGTTGCTCGCCAAGGACGCGGCGTTCTTCCACAACAACTTCGCCGGTTCGCTGACGAAACGCTCGCTCAGCTTCGCGACTCGGTTCGAACAGTTCGTGGACACCCTCGCCTTCGAGATCCTGGCGGCACTGGTGCCGCTGGTGTTCGCCTCGGTTGTGTTGTGGCGCTACAACCCCGTGCTGGTTGTCGTGCTGATGGGGATGATCGTGGTGACGGCGCTGGTCATCATGCCCTTGATCCAGCGCCGCCAGAGGCTGGTGGACGACCGGGAGGCCGCTATCGCGCAGGTTTCCGGGCATGTGGCCGACAGCCTGGCCAATATGCAGGTGGTGCGTGCCTTCGCTGCCGAACCGCAAGAGGCGGCCGAGCATCGGCGGCGGGTCGCCTCGTCGCGACGAAAGTCGTTGCGCTCCTGGGATTACGCGAACCTGCGGATAGATACGCTGGTGACGCCGCTGTTGGTGCTCACCAATGTCATGGGCCTGCTGATCGCGCTGGGCCTGGGCGGCGGGAATGCGGGGGTGGAGGCCATTGTGGTGGCATTCACCTACTACTTCAACGCCACCGGGATCATGTTCCGGTTCAACCAGATCTACCGGCGGTTGGAGACGGTTCTCACCGAGGCGGCGCAGTTCACCGAACTGCTGCTCGACGAGCCGAAGGTGCTCGATACCGAACATCCGGAGCCACTGCGGCCCAAGGGCTTCGACGTGCGGTTCGAGAGAGTGAACTTCACGCATGGGGGTGCGCGGCAGCTGTTCCACGGATTGGAACTGCATGTGCCCAGCGGCGCAAAGGTAGGCCTGGTCGGACGATCCGGTGGTGGCAAGACCACTATTACCCAACTGCTGCTGCGGTTGATGGATATCCAGTCCGGAACGATACGCATCGGCGGGCAGGACATCGCGCGGCTGCGGCAGGCGGATCTGCGCAGTCTGATCGCCTACGTGCCACAGGATCCGGCGATGTTTCACCGGACCCTGCGCGAGAACATCCGGTTCGCGCGCCCGGACGCCACGGACGAGGAGATCCTGCGGGCCGCCGAGGCCGCGCACGTCACCGAGTTCGTGGACGCGCTGCCGCGGGGTATGGAAACGCTGATCGGTGAGCGCGGCGTGAAACTGTCCGGCGGCCAGCGCCAGCGGGTCGCGCTGGCCAGGGCCATCCTGCGGGACGCGCCCATCCTGCTCCTGGACGAGGCCACCAGCGCTCTCGACTCGGAAAGCGAATTGCTTGTGCAGCAAGCGCTCTGGGAGTTGATGCAAGGGCGTACGGCGCTGGTCGTCGCGCACCGGCTGAGCACCGTGGCCGGGATGGACCGGCTGGTGGTGCTCGACCACGGGCGAGTCGTCGAGGAGGGGACACACGAGGAGTTGCTCTGCGGGCAAGGAACATACGCGCAGCTGTGGCGGCACCAGTCGGGTGGATTCCTCGGCGAGGACGTGGTCGCCCGTTGATCGGAGTTTTGTCCGGACGGCCACATCGCCTGGGCCGCAACCATCGACGAACCCGCTGAGGATGGCCTGGAGCAGCGCTGTCGTTCTGGTTCGGCACACCCGAGGGGACAACGATCCCGACCAGCGATTACCGACCGCCTGCCGGGAATGTTGCGCATCCGGAAACTCCGGCAAGAACAGCTCCAGACTGATCAGTGGCCAGAATCGGCGCGACCCTCCCGTCCGCGGAGGGTTCCAGGGCCGCCGACCGACCTGGATCGCACGGTGGTCGGCGTGACCACGCACTGCCCGAAATGGTCTCGGCCCGTTGATCTTCTGCCGCTCGGCGCGGCGGTTACGGCTGGACGGGTGCGGTCGGGTTGCCGTGTGACACCGTGCGGCCTGCGACCAGTACGAACGGAACGCGGTGTCTATCCGCACCACCAGGTGAGTGCAGGGGCGGTGAACGAGTCGAGTCCGAGCAGCGCGCGCTGCTCGGACTCGACGAAAAGGGTTGTGTGCTAGGGGATCAGGGCAGCACCTGGGGGATGACGCCAGGGTTGACCGCGCCGACGATCCCGCCGATCAGGGCGCCGATAACGGTGGGCACGGGATCGATGAAGGAACCGGTGGCGGAGCCGATCGCGGCGCCCGCAGCCGCGCCGTTCAGCACTGGATCGGGGTACTGCGCGTCGGGGTTGGTGGTGACATCCTCCAGTGGGAGCCCGGCGATCGGCTGGCCAACAACCGGAGCCGCAGGAGCAGCAGCCTGATCCGCGGAGGCGGAAGACGCGCCCGCGAATACGACGGCCGCAGCTAACGGCAGGGCACTCACCGCAAGGACGCGACTCGTCTTGATCAGGGCATAACGGATCATTGTTTTCCTAACCTTTCGGGCCCTCGGAACAACCGAGTTCCACTACTTCATCAGGGGGACTGCCTCGTGCTGCTCTGATGAATTGACAGCAATCGAGCGGCCACTATTGCGCACCGCGCCCGACGATACTGCGCCGCATGCGAACTCGCACATTATCTGCATCACAAAATGATCACTGGAGATCCGAACGGGCAGCCGGGTTCCGTCGGATCAGGGCGGCACCGGTGCGCTCGCCCGAAATAGCGCTGTTATATGGCGAGTGGGCGTCCGCACATCGGCATTTCGGAGTTCGAGAGGGGCAGAAGCTCGGCCGAGACGCTGACCCGACCCTGTTCGGCTATTCGCGAATATCTTCGGTGAATACACGCGGCGACAGGTCACCAGGATTCGCGAACAGCTGCCGTCATAGTTCACGGATAGAGCCACTCGGCCGAGCAGGTTTTCAAACCTTTCGCTCGTGTCCTGTCTCGTTGATACCGAGGCAATCTCGAACTCGACCAGTTCGCATGCGAGAGCGCGCCCCACGCCGTTGAATCCTCGACTGGCTCGCGGCGGAACTCAGCGGATGCGCTGGTAGCGAAGGTAGACGACCTGCGAGCTCGAGGTCTGGGACTCGATCAGCCGCAGGTCGAGAGGTTTGGTGAGCGGCGGGAAGTACGGGGTGCCGCTGCCGAGGATGATTGGGTTGACGAACTGGCGGTACTCGTCGATCAGGTCTTGGGCGATGGCGTCCGCGGCCAGGTCCGCCCCGCCGATGGACACCACACCCGCACCCGGCTGATCACGAAGCCGGCTGATCTCGGTGGCAATGCCGTCGGTGGCCAGGCGCGCGTTGCCTACCACCGAATTCAGCGTGCGGGAGAACACCACCTTCGGGATCGGCCGCCAGATCCGGGCGAATTCCAGTTCCGCCTCGCCGGACATGGTCTGCTCGGCGGTCTCCCAGACCAGCAGCTCTTGGTACAGGCGGCGTCCGCACAGGTAGGCGGTGATGTGGCGGGTCTGCTCGATGTGGAAGCGAAACTGCTCCGCAGCGGGGGCGGTCCAGCCGATGTCGCCATCGGGTCCTGCGATGAAACCGTCCAGCGACACGCTCATCGAGTAGATCAACGGCGGCATCGGGTCCTCCCCAGCGACTGGGCAGTGTGGTCGAGCAGGTCAAGTGCCTCGTCCAGACCTTCGGTCATATTAGTCGCGCGCCGCGTCGCGATCCGCCGCGTTGCCGTCTGTGACCAGGATCGACAACGCGCCCCCTGGGGTGTTCCCCGATATCACCGCGACGCTGGTGATCAGCGAGCGGTTCACTGGTTGCGAAGTCGAGCCAGGTTTGGTGCATCGCGTGGGTGAGGGCCGGGTGTGGCGTCGCCGATGAGGCCGCGGCCTGGCTGTGTGGTGCGGCCCTGGTGTCATGGTTGCCCGGCGGCGGTGCCGACACCACTGAGTCCGGGAATCGGTCATGGGCACGCTGTAACTTGTCCCCGTCGTAGAAGCGGCGCGCCCGGTACGAGTTCGGTTTGGCCAGCCTGATCGCGCCGAACCACCAGATGAGGTGGATGAACACACCAAGGGCGAGCATGCCGATTTTGCCCTTCAACGCGGTGACGACGATGGGCAGGATGAACAGGACAGCAAATGCCGTGATGCCCAGCAAAGCGGCCAGCACATCGGTGGCGCCCGAGTCTTCCATGGGTCTCGATTCATCGAGGGCTGATAGTGCGCAGCACACTAGCCAGATATCGCGGGACCCCTCCCGAACTCGCCTATGACGAGCTGGACAATAATCCGAAAACCCGTGTCTACCAGCGGTCTACGCCATATCCGCCCGATTTTCGGCGGATACTTCGGCTAGCCGGATCTGTCCGAAGCCGAGGCGATTTCGACCGCTTCCCGACCTCCGATGAGCGGCGTACATCGGCAGCCAGGTGCCTATGTACCCAGAGCGCTGCCGTAGCTGCAATTTCAAGCTGCCACCTCGGAAGTCAGCACGGCATGGGTGACCCCGAGAACACTGCGATGATCGCTGCAGGCAGCTGGCCTATCGCAATCGGAAGCAGAGTGAGGAATGGCGATGACGAAAATCGATCGTCAGGTCGCCGCCCTCACTGCGGCCGGATGCCGGCGGATCTTCACCGACAAGAAGTCCGTGGCGAGTGTTCGCGCGCAGGTGCACAAGCGCTCCGCGCCGGCGACACCGTGGCGCACCCGCTGCCCGCCGTTCACCACGACGATCGGATCGTGATCGCCCCGCGTCGGATCGCTACCAGGCAACGAGATCCCCGCGACCCTGCCGTCCAGCCTGTACTGGCCGTCGGCGCGCTAGAACCGGAACCGCACGATGCGGGTGGACCGTTTCATGCCCGGCAGCAGGTTCAGCAGGCGGAACATGCGGCGTACGTTCGCGGGTGCCTTGGCCATCAGCACCGGTGAGTCGTTCATCGGTGCCTCGTCGACGTATTCGAGGCGCGGGTGCCAATCGGCCAGCGCGGCCGGATCGTTGAAGCCGCAGTGGAATTGGGTGTCGTATTTGCGCAGGGTGGGGTCCCATTTCGAGGTGCGCCACGCCCAGACCGGCACCGTGTCGAGCTGTATTCGGCCGGTGGGGAAGGCGTCGACGACGCTGGTGAGCAGTCGCCGGACGTCGGTCTCGGTCAGGTAGGGCACCAGTCCCTCGGCGATCATCAGCACGGGTCGGTCGCGGGGGATGCGGTCCAGCCAGGTCAGGTCGGTGACGCTGGTGCCGATCAGGGTGTAGTGCGCTCGCGGCGGCAGGAATTGTTGGCGCAGTTCGATAATGGAGGGGTAGTCCAGGTCGTACCAGTCGACGGTGGCGGGCGGGTCGAGCCGGTACACGCGGGCGTCGAGGCCGCAGCCCAGGTGCAGCACGACCGCGTCGGGGTGGCTGGTGAGGAAGCTTCGGGCCCAGTCGTCGTGGGCCTTGGTGCGTACCACGGCGGCGAGGCCCATCTGGTTGGTGCCGAATCTGCGTTTGTCGTAGTCGGGGTCGAGGCGGCGCATCGTCTGCTCGGCGTATTTGTCGCCGAGGATCGGGTCCGGCAGTCGGTTGTCCAGTGCTTTGGCCCTGAGGACGGGGCTGAGGGGCTTCTGCACTCCGACGAGTCCGGTGTCTTTCACGCCAGCGACGCTTTCACCAGGTCCGTGCTGCCGAGGCCGACGTTGATCACGTTCTTTCCTTGGCTGCCAACACCTTCGGAGAATGCCGCTGCGAATTGCCGCGACGACCGCCGCATGTCGTGCACGATCGCGACAGTAGTATCGACGAGCCGCACGAAGGCGGCGCCGACCTGTCGCACGAAGTCGTCGTAGAGATCGGCGCCGACGAGTCCACCGACGTCGTAGGCCTTGATGATGTTGGACAAGTGCCGGTGCGGCATCGGTTCCTCTCATGTTGGTCGTTGGGGTGAAGGCCGCCCCGAGTGCTTCTGCTGACCGGCACCACCGTTGCCGGTCGCGGTTGAAGCTTAGGATTAGCTATCCAATTCTGAAATATTTCCTGTGGGCACGCATGTAGTGCGCGATTCATCGGAGTCCGACTCACTCATTCCGGGCAAACCGGGTTCATTCACGAATTGTGAAACATTGAACCAGGTGTCGAGCGATGCTTGTAACAAGGCAACGAGCGGTATCGGCCACCAGTCGATCATCATTGCGTCAGGGGGATGATCGAGTGGTCGCTTCAACTATCCAAAGTATCTACCTGTGTGAATGAGCACAATGAATCCTAATACATTTACCGTCGGAAACAAAATACCGAGCAGTTGGGATGGCAATCGCCGTTACGTCCGTAGCGGGCATGGAAAATCGAGCGGTGGTGCAAATGCTGCGGCGCAGTAAGCCCGCGAAGCCGACATTGCCCCCATCGACTAAAGCTGCAAGATCTATACGTATGCTGCGTCGTACTCTGTCGCTTGTGATCGCCGTCATGGCTGGGCTCCTGTTGTTTCTGATAGGTCCCTTCGGCGCCATCCGGAAAAACCCGGGCCGGGCGGAGCTATTGGTTATCGGAGTAATTTTGGTCGTCGCACTGATTGCGCGGCTGGTCTCCACGCGTAATACGGCCGGGCGCGACATAACCCGTGTCGATCTGTCCCACGCCCGGAATGAAAATCAGCGTCTTGCGGCAGCGGCAAAGCGCGAATTCAACACTAGGTTCACCGAGGCTGAGGTGTTGATGTTGTTGGAGTTCATTATCGAGCCAAGCGCGTATATCATGCGCATTTCCGAGCAAATCGAACTCGGCGACGAAGCCTATGTTTTCAAAACCACGCAAACTCTTGTCGATGCGAACTCTACCGGCGCAGACCGAATCCTGGTCCCAGTCCTGACGCCGCCCAAAGGTGCGTTGGTGGACAATCTGAAAATTTCTTGTGACAGCGATATGGCCGTGCGGACACTTTCGTATCGCGAGACATTGGGCGCTGTCCTCACAATGGGGGAAATAATGGTCGAATTGGTATTGGGTGCGGTGCCGAAAGACTTGTGGAAGGAGATTACCGAGGAAATTTTGCGAGAAAGAGTCGCGCACAGCAGCGAAATGCAGGCGATGGCAACGAGGATTCACAAATTTTCGGAGACCTTGACGAGCGCCGACGCTCGTGTTCTGCGAAACTTTCTCCACAACTTTATTTCCGACATTCAGGCCACCTTTCCTATTATTGCAGTAGTACCTGCAGCTGAAGAGATCAAGCTCAAGGTAGGTTTCACCGAGGATCGCGCGCGCGTAGGCGGCAGGGAGAGCAGCGGCGGCCCGATCAGCTTCTGGGAGTGGGTTTACTCTTATATCCGATCATGCTTCGGGTTGGTGCGTCGATCGCATATGATCCGACTCACTCGGGCGACTCGGGCGCAGAGCTACCACTTACGCACCGAAGCTCCCGAAGGCATGTACGTTTACGACCTCGGCCTCGGTATGGCGGAAATAACAGACACCGACTCGGTGCATATATCATCCAGTAGCTATACGCATAGGCCTATAGATCCGAGATGGGACTGCGAAGACACCCGAGGATTGACTTACGTCCACGCGTACGGGCGAGACCTGGATGTTCTGGGAGTGGCTCCTCATTTGCTCGACAAAAATGCTCCGGTAGCCTCGGTTACGGAAGGGCGTCGTAAACCAGTGGATGTCGATCCACGTCCACATATACCGTCCATGACTATCGAACTCCGAGAGAAGCCGCCTGGGCTGATGTTCGTACTTGTCTTGTTGTCGCTGTATCTGATGGCATTGACCATAGGGGTGGGACATTGGCACGACATGATATTTGGATTCGAGCCCTCGTCGCGATTCTGCATGGATTTCCCCTATGGTGCAAATTGCGACTCGTCGCCGACCACTCAGTCTTATTGGGCGACAATTCTGTTCGGGGTGCCAGCGCTGATTTCGGGCTGGCTGGTGTCGAGGTTCACTTCGGAGGCAGTCAGTCGGATATCGGTTTCCACTCTCGCCGTAGCGTCGTGGTTCGTCGTCAACTCTGTGTTCGCAATGATCTTGTCGGCGTTGAAGCTCGCACGGCGGATGTCGACTGAACGTCCCGTCCCGGTGCTAGGAACGAACCAGCCGCTTTGGGCGATTTTGATGATCAGTACGTCCGGGTGCGCGGTAATGACTCTCTTGCTTTTGACATTACGCGTACGTCGTTATCGACGTCGCAGTACCGGAACCATAAGACGCAAAATTTCACGTGAGGGTTGACTGCAATGGCGAGCTCTGGGATAATACCGCACGAAGATGGCATCTTCGCTGGATTCCTGAATGGCTTCTATCGCTTGGTGAGAGGAGGTCAGATGGGTAGGCGCTCGAAATCCGGAATCATCAAAGTCGAAGTCACATCGGAAAATCACAGTATCAACGTCGTCGATCGTGCTATCCAGCAGGAGGCCGCGAAGACGCTTGGTGAGAATGCGGACTTTTGTGGTGGGATGGAAGCGTCATTCACCATGAATCCTCCCATGAACAGTACGATGCGCCGCGAAGTTCTGCGCAAAGCCGGAACGATACTGACTCGCATCCGCACTGACTTGGACCTGCCGCTCGAGCCGGAACAAGGCCCGAACTCGGTCGAATAGCCGCAGGCCTGCCGCTTGGCCGGAACGAACCCAACCACGGCAGCAAGCTGCGTCACGGCTGTGGTCGATCAGCGAACTGCCCTACTTCACACCCAGACCGGGCTCCCTACGTTGGGGGCGATGATCTTGTGGTGGCCAAGGCCATTCGGAATATCGTCTACCTGAAAGCCAATTCGTTGGTCCGGGGCCAGTGGGGCGGGGGCGCGCCTCGTGTTCGATACGGAAAAGATGGTTGAGGTACCGCGGATGGATCGGTTCCCGCCGCCCTATTCGCTGCCCTGGGACTTGCATCCGTTACTGCCGGGTGGCGATGGAACAGGCCGAACGCTGCCCGCTGCCCTCCAACCGGGGCGGTTGGTGGTGTCGGACAAGGGCGCTGGCGAGCCCGCGTTCTGGCTCAGCGACGGTCCGGCCGACTATTATCTATGGAAGCGGTTGCTGGCCGAGCATCAGCAGACCGGGTTCTGGCCGCTGCTGCTCGGCAGCGATGACGAAGGCGGCCCGTGGGCCACGGGCGAGGTTTCGTTCGAGGGGGTGACTTCTCCCGCGGACCACGATCCGGAGGCCGTGCTGCGGGAGTGGTGGTACCGCTACGTCGTACTCGGCCCCGTCGACACGGCTCCGTTCGGCGCGGACTGGCCGGCCGGTCGAGCACCAACTCCGCTGCAGCGGTCCGATCCTGGCTACGCTGCTGAAAACTTCGGCGGCTCACTGCTCTACGACGACGACCTGTCGCGGTTGCGACTCGGTCTGGTCGCGGCTAGTTCGGCCGATTCCGTCGCCGCGATCGGCTGGCGGGAGGTTGCCGACCACACCACTGACGTCGCCGAGATATCGGCGGTGTTGCGGGATTGGGAGCGGCGTTATGGGACCCGCGTGGTGGCGATCGACGATGGCGCACTGCATCTGAGTGTGTCCGCGCCACCCGGGAACCGCGACGAGGCCCTGCGTGTCGCGGCAGAGCATTACGCGTTCTGTCCGGAAGACACCTGGGAAACGACCGACGCGCTTATCGACAACAAGATAACGCCGTGCTCGGGCACGGTCCTGGCGGAGTATGCCGAAACGCTCATCAACCAGCCGATCTGGTTTTTCCATTGGTACTGATCCGGATCAGTGGCTCGTCGCACTCGGCTCCGACGAGCGGGTCGCGTCCGGTTCGGAAGCTGTCCGCGAAACCATCGGTCCAGCCGATCCGGAGCTGAGGCCAGGGCGTCCCCGCGCGGATCGAGCAGATCAGATGAACGAGTTGTGATTGGCGATCGGCAGAGTGTGCAGACTCATTGATCGTCACCACCGGGGGATCTCGTAGGGCGCCACTACAACTCGGACCGCGTCGTCGACACCGCCGTATTTCTGTGTCGCTCGACAGCGGTAGAAGGGTCGAGTCGCTGCCCGGCTTGTGTGGGGATCAGAACATCGACTGATCGGTCGATGTCGGTTGGGGTGGGCGTCGTGGTGAGGGCAGTGCCATTGCGAGTTCTCCACGTCGGGCTGCCCGCCGCCACCGCTGTGCGGAGTCGATGGCACGCCGGATCTTGCGCACTGTGGGTACCTGTGTGAGCAGGTGCAGTTGATATCGCCACGGCATTTGCGGCCCGTGCCGAGTCGCCATCGCATAGGCGAACTGCACGGCGCCGCGGTCGAGATAACGGTCGGCGTGTTCGAACCAGGTCATGCTGGTGCGGGCGGCGGCCTGTATCGGGCGAAGCGCGGCGCGCCGCTGCGTATCGTAGTTTTCCAGCGCGTCGGCGATCTCGGCGTGCTCGTAGAGGTTCTGTGCGAGCACGACGGCGTCGACGATTGCCAACCGGGTGCCCGAGCCGATGGTGAAGTGTGTTGTGTGGGCCGCATCGCCGAGCAGCACCACGTTGTCGTGATACCAGGTCTTGTTGGTTATCTCGGGAAAGGTGCTCCACCTTGCGATCTCGTCTCGTGTCTTGCTGATCAACGAGTGACCGTCGAGAAGGCGGGTGAATATGTTCTCTAGAACACGCAGGTTCTCCAGATTGTCCAGCGAGTCGAATCCCAGTCCGTGCCAAGTCTGTGGTTGGCACTCGACGATGCAGGTGCTGATTTTTTCGGCGACCGACGGGTAGGCGTGGAACCAGATCCAACCGGCCGAGGTGTGTTCGAAGGCGAAGGTGAATCGGGTGAAGACCTTGTCCGTACCGAGCCAGATGTATCGATTCTCGCCGAGTGTGATGGACGTGCCGAATTGATGATTACCCAGTTGCCGTACTCGGCTGTTCGCGCCGTCGGAGGCGACGATGAGATCAGTGTCGTCGAAGCCGGACAGATCGTGGACCTCGCGCTCGTGCTGGACATCGACGCCCAGGTCGCTCGCCCGTCGGGAGAGTATGTCCAGCAATGCCGACCGGCCCATGCTGAATCCGTAGCCGCCGAAATGTGCGGTCTGGTTGTCGCGCAGATGGATTGCCTGTTCACGCCATAGGACCGACCCGGCACGTACCGCCTGCGCGCTGTCGGGGTCATTCCGATACAGAATGTCGAGCAGGTCGTCCCAGTACACAACGCCCCAGCCGTAGGTGGATCCGAGGGGATCGCGGTCGATCACCGTGATGTCGTGGGCGGGGTCGCGTCGCTTCATCGAAATAGCGAAATACAACCCGGCTGGCCCGCCACCGATACACACAATCTTCATCTCGTCACCAGCTTCAGCCCGGTTGGTCGAGCCGGGTTTCACGTGATCAGTACTCGATGCGACCGAGCCCGGCACGCTCTGCGTGTCCGGGCTCGGTCACCGGTGCTAGAAGCTGCCCCAGCCACCCCAGCCGGGTGGGTTCCACCAATTCCCCCAGCCGGGGTTCCATCCCCAGCCGCCGCCACCCCATCCCCAGCCGCCGCCGTGACCCCAGCCGCCACCACCCCAACCCCAGCCGCCGCCGTGACCCCAACCGCCGCCGCCCCAGCCGCCGCCGCGACCCCAGCCGCCGCCACCCCAACCACCGCCGCCCCAGCCGCCGCCGTGTCCCCAACCGGGGCTGTCGACGAGTTGGGTTGCAGACGTGGGCGTCGTTGCGTGCGCGGTAGGCGCTTGCGCCGCGGCTACGACGACCGGAACCGCAGCAGCTGCGGCTATGCCGGCGGCGGCCGCCAACCGCGTGAACTTTGTGTGTGAATTCTTTCTCTCGGTCATGATAGGGCTCCAAATGCTGTCCCGACCTGCTGGAATTCTACGCGGTTTCGTTGAACTCTAGAAGTCTCCCCGTTGACCCATCTATAATGCTCGGCGCATTCCCCACAGTTGCCCGATCCGGGGATGCCGGCGTACTCGGTGGCGGAGGGAGCCGGTGGCGAAGGGCGATACGAGCCACGTCGGAGACCGCGACAGTGACGAAGCTCTGGCAGCAACCCGGCCACGGCCCCTGCCGTTCCGGGGCCGGCCAGTCCGCGGGGAAACCACGCCGTCTCTATTTCGGATCGCCGTGCAGAACGTGCTTCTCAGCCGCCGAATCTGTTGCGCGCCATCGCCGTACCGCACGGTAGGGGTCACCCGTTCATGCTGCGTGATAAGGCTCAATCGCCCCGCGCAGCGACGGCGCCCGGTTCGTCGGGACCTCACTGGATCGGCTATGCCGCAGCCTGCCAGTGCCCGGGGCGAGCGATCATGCCGAGACTGGGTTGCCGGAGATCGTTGCCGTCAGGGTTGGTCGCGTACCCGCAGCCTTTGCACACACTGCGTCGCAACGGCTTTCGGGCATGCCACCGATCAACGTCTGTTACGAGCTTGCGCCCATCATCTGCTGCCCACACCGACGCTGGCGGATCCGGTCGAGTTCCTTCTCAAAGAGTGTCCTGAGATCATCACGCATATCGACGGCGCACCAGACGTTCCGCAGCGACGAAGCCCAGCGATGGGGCAACACCCAGTTCCATGCCGCCGAACGGTCGTCGCGTGGTCGAAATGTTGCACGGCGACCTCGCTGAGCGCTGGCAGAAAAGCACTGCGGCCGTGCTGTTCCTGTTCGTCGCCGCGTTGGTGGGCTATCTGATCTTCGCCCTGGCTGAGGACGCCGATCAGGTGTCGAACAGCTGGATGTGGACGAAGCGGGTGGACGGGTCTCGCTCGTCCACGATGATGATCCGGTTGACCGATTTTCCGTCGGGGCGATGGTAGACGTCCTCGGCCTGCAGGATCGACGGCGAAGTCTCCAGCGGCGGACCCGCGATGGTGTTCTCGGCCACGCGGAAGACTTTGGTCAGTGGCACGGAGAATTTCGATGTGGCCAGCAGCAGGGTAAGGCCCTGCGGATCGGTGGATATGGCTAGCCGGTAGAGCGTGTCGCGACCGTGCTCGGATCGGGCGCCGAGCAGGGAGGCATTGTCCGGGATGACGATGCCGCCGAATTCGGAAGCCTGCCTGGCGGTGTCGGTGTCCTTCGCGGCCTGAGTGGGCTCCGGCCGGTGGTCGTCGTCATGTTTTTCGCTGTTGCAGCTGGTCATGCCGACCGTCACGGCCATGAGGCCGGCGACGACGCCGGCCAGCTTCAACTGCCGGATTCCGAGCGTTGGGTATCTCATCGGGTGGGATCACTCCTCTCGCCGTCGCGTCCGCCGGGCGTCCCTGGCAGGTTCACCGGTCCGTTCGACGGTACTGTCCCTTCGAATCGCCGGACCTCGCTGGATCCTGCGATGTCGTACTCCCGCGCCAAGCCCGCCGTGTGTAGCGCTCCCATGCGCTTGTCCGAGACGGTGATGCCGGCGATCTCGGTGCTCTTGTCACCGTCCCAGTTGTAGCGGTCGTGCACGTGCAGTTTGTACTCGGCGGTGATGCTGGGCTGGGCGCCGTCGGTCGGTTTGTGCACTGTCACTACACCGGTGGCCGACAGGTGGATGCCGCCCATCGCGAAGAACCAGTCGTCACTGAGCGCCCGGGTGATGTAGAACCCGCTCCATTGCGACTGGAATTGCACTGGGTTGTCATAGTTCTGGGTGGCCGATGCTTCGGTGGTGATCCGCCGGATCTCTGTCTCGGCTATCGAGGTTGCTTTGGTGTGGGCCGCGGATACATCTCGAAATACGGCGTCCGCGTTGATGGTCAGTAGCTTGCCGGTGTTGTCGAGGTAGTGGTTCAGGTGAGCGGAGGCATGTGTCCAGCCCGCGGCGTCTGCGGCCACGGACGCCGCGGCGGCTACCTTGGCGAAGGCGACATCGTCGGCGCGGCTGTAGATGGGTTGTGAACCCCACGCGCCCTGCCCGGGATCGGCCGGCGGTGCGGGGAGTGGTCCAGGAATCGGTGCCATGGTTTCTGTTCGTTCGTCGTTGTCGAATGCGGTCGGGTCAGCCAGCGGATTCGATGGTGTGTTCCCACCAGACGTTGTCGCCGTATCCGTACCGGCTGGCGCCCAGGTCCACGCTCACTTTGTCGGGCAGTTCGAATGCGCTCGGGTTGTACGAGGGGGCGTTTCGGCCCGGTTCGTAGTTCAAGGCGTCGGAGATCGACTTGATGGTGGTCGAGATCGTGTCCTGCCGGGTTGCGGCCGATTTCTTCAACGTGTCGATAGCCGAGGAGATCTGGGACTTCATGGAATCCTGCATGGGGCTGTTGATCAGCTGTGCCCAGACGCCAAGGGGGAGGGTGAAATTCTGGAAGTTCATGGACTTGGTGATGGTGTCGGCCAGGTCCATCGCCTGGTTGTATACGAGGCGTTCGAGGAGCAGCCCGCCGTTCTCGACGATCTTGGCCACCGCGTCGAGGTCGCTGCTGCGTCCGGCGATCGATTGTCCGAGACCTGTTGCGGCGGTTCCGAACGCGGTCGAAGCTGCCCCGGACCAGCTGTTCTGCAACCACCTGGTGCCGGTGGAGAGGTTTTCGGAGGTGAGGTAATCGTTGATCCCGAGCAGGCCGATCCGTTTACCCACCGATTGCAGTGCCTCCCAGTCCGCCACGAGTGGGGAAAGGTAGTCGGCGACGGGTTTGATACCGATCGCCTGGCTCAGGGGCTCGTCGTAGGGGGTCAAGATCTCGATACTCGCGGTGACCACCTGGCTGACCGTGTACTGGGCCTCGTGCACGTCCGGCAGGGTGGGGAGCTGCAATCCGCTGAATCGCGATACGCCCTGTGTCGAACTCGTTGCGGGCACGTCCTGCCCATCGAGGGCGGTCGTCGCTGCCTGGGAGATGGCGTCGGCGTGCTGGTCGTCGGAAGTCTGGTACCGGTTGTCCGCAGTGCCCAGGTTCGTGCCGAGTGCGTCGAGGGCGCTCAGGTCGTTCTGGTGTCCGCTGGACAGTGTGGTTTGCAGTCTTTGAATCGATGGCGTCAGCGTGGCCAGCTGTCCGGTCGTCCCGGTGGGTAGTGACAGCATCGGCAGCAGCCGGTTGGCGTTGGAGGAGAAGTTGGCGCCGAGATCTTGTAGATCCAGCCGGAAGCCGGCGAGTTTGGATACGTCGACAGTGAAATCAACCATGCCATCCCCCGATCAACCTACGCTGGCGCGATCCATGGAGCTGTCGCGGTGCGCCTTCGGACTTTAGCATAGCTACGGATCATGCACCGCCACAGCGTCTTTCGTGTCTGCCGCACTGGAGCCATGGATGCCACCGTGTGCGGTAACGCCCGGCCGAACTCTGCACAACCATCACCCGGTTCACCAACCGGTGTGAAGTTTGGAATCGAAACCGGTACGCGCCGAGTTGACTGACGTAGGGCCGCGGCGGAGGCGGGGTTGGCAATGCCGAATGGCATACACAACCGCCCGGAATCCGGTGAGGGCATTCGCCAGGGAGGCGCTCGTCTGTGGGTTCTATTGGGCGGCTCCGTCGAGACGAACACTGCTGGCCACATCGTGAGACGACCATGACACGCAGCTGGCATCCGCCACGAATTCGGGGACCGTACAGGGCTATTCCGGACCGATGGGCGGGTCCGAGTCCTGATGGGGTCGATGGTGACCACCGCTCGGCCGACACGGAAGTGCAAGGGCTGATGAGCACCTGGAAGGGCACGGCATATCACGTCGACATTTGTGGCTCCGGCCATGGACCCGTTCCGCCTTGTCTCCCGACAACGCGGAATTACTGCCGCCCATCGCCATAGAACGTGTTGAAAACCCCTGGTGCCCGACAATTTCGGCTACTGGACAAGAACCCTTTCCAGTAGGTTGCACAGCGCCCCGACCAGGTGGACCAGCGTGTCAGTGCCCGTGTCAGCCTGGCGTCAGGGTGGTGTCAGGCCAGACACCGAGAGTTGTCGGCATGACGAAGAACAGCACCTCCTCGACCGACTCGAGCT
>NZ_JBFAWD010000045.1:0-46411 GCF_040680135.1 Nocardia sp. NPDC052112
GACGACTCGGACGCGAGACGGGCCGCGAACGGTCGCTCGTAAGACTCGCTCCGTGCTGGTCACTGATAGCGGAGTGTCCGGCACCCGACGTATACACACCAGACGGGTAAGTCCCGCACCTACGGCGCATACGCTTCGACAACTCGCAGAGACAGACCACGAACGGTCGCTCGTAAGACTCGCTCCGCGGTGGTCACTGATAGCAGAGTGCTCCGCACCCGACGTATACACACCAGACGGGTAAGTCCCGCACCTACGGCGCATCCGCTTCGACAACTCGCAGAGACAGACCACGAACGGTCGCTCGTAAGACTCCGTGGGGGCGTCTGAGCGGTGTGTTCGACCTCGGATAGGTGCCCGCTCAGCGGTAGGGCTGCGGCGCATACGCTTCGACAGCTCGGCCGATTCAATGGCGGCGCACTCGTGCGGACGCGAGCCGGGTCGCTCGTAAGACTGACTCCGTCGTGAGTTACCGACTCCGTCGTGAATTGCTTAGCGGAGGACGGTTCGGGACTGGTCGACAGGCCGCTGACAGCAGCCGATCAGGTTCGCGCTTAGAGTGGTTTACGTGTCCGTGGTCGTTGCACCCAGTCCCATCCTCGCTGTCGCGGGCGCCGTCGCGGGCCCGACCGGTTCGCCGGATGCCGCCGTCGCCTGGCATTACGGGGATCCCTTCGGAGAGCAGCGCGCCGCCGCGCAGCGGGTGGCGATCGTCGACCGTTCGCATCGCGGCGTCCTGAAGATCACCGGGGCCGAGCGGCTGACCTGGTTGCACACCATCAGCAGCCAGCACATCGCGAACCTCGGTGACGGTCGGTCAGCCGAGAACCTGGACCTCGATCTCAACGGCCGGGTGCTGCACCATTTCGTGCTTACCGAACTGGACGGCACGGTGTGGATCGACACCGAGGGCGAGCGCGGGCCGGCGCTGTTGGAATTCCTGACGAAGATGGTCTTCTGGGCCGATGCCAAACCGGTCGAGGCCGCCGATCACGCGGTGCTGAGCCTGCTCGGCCCGCGCATTACCGAGCTGACCGAAGCACTCGGCATTGCCACCCTTCCGGAGACCTACGAGGCAGTGCCGCTGCCGGACGGCGGATTCCTACGGCGGATGCCATGGCCAACCGCGGACTCCTTCGACCTGGTCATCCCCCGCGACCAACTCGCCGACCGCTGGGCCCGCCTCACCGCGGCGGGCGCCGAACCCGCGGGCATGTGGGCCTTCGAGGCACTGCGCGTCGCGGCGCTGCGCCCCAGGATCGGACTCGACACCGACGAACGAACCATCCCGCACGAGGCCCGCTGGATCGGCGGCATCGCCGAACACGGCGCGGTGCACCTGGACAAGGGCTGCTACCGCGGCCAGGAAACCGTGGCCCGGGTACACAACCTCGGCAAGCCGCCGCGCCACCTGGTGCTGCTGCATCTCGACGGCTCCGCCGACGAACGCCCGACCACCGGTACCGATATCACCGCGGGCGGACGGGCCGTCGGCCGCCTCGGCACCGTCATCGACCACTACGAATACGGCCCCATCGCGCTGGCCTTGATCAAACGCGCCATCCCGGCCGAAACCGAACTGGTCGCGGGCCCGACCGCCGCCGCCATCGATCCGGATTCGGTCCCCGCCGACGACGCACCCCAGGCGGGTCGGATCGCCGTCGACCGGTTGCGTGGCCGCTGATGCAGCCCGATAGTGCTCGGGTGCTTGCGGTGTGCGTCGTCCACGCCGAGCTGGAGGTGCCGAACCGCGTCGGCCGGACGGCCATCGATAAGCGACCGATCCCCCATCGCGTCGCCGTGCGGGCCCTCGGGCTCGACGGCGATCACGTATGCGACACCAAGCATCACGGCGGCGTGCATCAGGCCGTCTACGCCTACGCCGAGGAGGACGCGCGGCGCTGGGGCGAGGAACTCGGCCGCGAACTGCCCCCGGGTTGGTTCGGCGAGAATCTGCGTATCGCCGGACTGCCGGTCAGCGATGCGGTGATCGGTGCCCGCTGGGCTATCGGCGACACGCTGCTCGAGGTGAGCGCACCCCGGGTGCCGTGCTCGACCTTCCAGCACTGGTCCGGCGAAGCCCAATGGGTCAAGCGGTTCACGCTGCACAGCGATACCGGCGCCTACCTGCGCGTACTCACCGAAGGCACGATCGGCGCCGGCGACGAGGTGCGCATTGTGTACACGCCCGACCACGGCATCACCGTCCGCGACCTGTTCACCGGCCAAGATCCCGATCGCCTCGCGATTCTGCTCGCGACCGAACCGACGATCTCGGATGATGTGCGGATGCAGATCGAGCGTCACGGCCGCCGCCACGCCAATACCAACCGTGCCCGCGAGCAGCGGGTCGATGTGGCAAGCGCCCGCGCGCAGCAGGTCGATGTGGCAAGCGCCCGCGAGCAGCACGGCGAACCGACCGGAGCCGAGCTATGACCGTCGAACTGGTCGAGGTCGTCCGCTCCGGCTTCCGCGAATGCGTGCACAGCGGTTCGGTGGTGCTCCTCGGCGCCGACGGTGAACCGACCCTGGCACTCGGCGAGGTGCACGTCCCGATCTTCCCGCGCTCCACCAATAAGCCCATGCAAGCGATCACCTTGCTGCGCAATGGCTTCGAACCGATCGACGATGCCGAACTGGCCATCGCGACCGCATCGCACTACGGCGAACCGGATCACGTTGCCCTGGTCGAGCGACTGCTCGACCGTTTCGGCTTCGACGAGAAGCCCTCGAATGCCCGCCCGATCTGCCGCAGGAGGAGCGCGCAAGGGCCATGGCACTGCCCGAACCCCGCCGGGTGTACATGAACTGCTCCGGTAAGCACGCGGCCATGCTCGCCACCTGCGCCGTCAACGGCTGGCCCACCGAGGGCTACCTGGACCAGGCACATCCGCTGCAACAGGCGGTGCTCGCCACCATCACCGACCTGACCGGCGAACCGGAAACCGATCTCGGCATCGATGGTTGCGGACTGCCGATCATCCCGGTCTCGCTGGTGAATCTGGCCCGAGCCTTCGCGGCCATGGCGACCGCGGCGCCCGGTTCGCCGCAGCGACGCGTCGCCGATGCGATCCGCGCGAATCCACGAGTGATTTCCGGCACGAACGCACCCGATTTATTGACCATGCAGGCCACCCCCGGCCTGGTCTGCAAGATCGGCGCGGACGGTGTGCACGCGGGTGCGCTACCGGATGGAACAGCGTTCGCGTACAAGATCGCCGACGGTCACGACCGCGCGCGCATCCCCCTGACGCTGGCCATTCTGCATCGCATGGGCATCGAGTGGACCGCCGCGCATGCCGAACTCGCGGCACCGCCGGTGCTCGGCGGCGGTGCCAGGGTCGGGGTCATCCGAGCGATTCCCGGGGTCGTCTGAGCGGTCGCCCCGGCGGCGACAACCGGGCAAACGGCACCACTTCCGGAGTTCTTCCCCCACTCCTGGAAGCGCGACCGCCGGACACACGCTAAAGTGTCTGTCAGGAAGAGTATTAATTCGAACGGGGCCGCCAACAAACCCCAGGCCGCCCCGCAGTGACGCGAGGGGGTCAGCCATGGGCCGTGGCCGGGCTAAGGCAAAGCAGACCAAAGTCGCACGCGAGCTGAAGTACAGCTCCGCGCCGACTGACTTCGCGAGCCTTCAGCGCGAGCTTTCGGGTAGCCCCACCTCCCAGCGGAGTGGTGGTGTGCTGTCCGATGAGCACGACGCGGACGAATCCTCATCCCGCTGGGACGAGGACGACGACTACAACGACTGGCGCCGCTGACTCGGTAGACGATGAAGGGGGAGGCCGACGGGCCTCCCCCTTCACCCGTTGACGCCGCGTGACCGGACGAACCATTCGAGGCTTGCACAGCAACAGCGTCCCGCATCCGACGATGCGGGACGCTGTTGTGAATTTCCATGCGCGACAAACGGAACCACTACGCGCGAGTCTTACGAGCGCCGTTCGCGGCCCGTCTCGTGTCCGCGCCGACGGCGCGGCCATCGAACGGACGCGAGACACCAGGGGGCCGCGAACACGCAGCGCCGAAGGCGCGGCAAATTGGACTCAGAAGCGCGGATGCTCGCCGACCAGTACGGCGCGCACCGCGTCGGCATCCTTGGCCTTCTTGACGGTGCCGAGGGTCCAGCAGGCGATGTGCCGCGCCGTGAGCACGGCCAACGCCCGGTCGACATCCTCGGGCGCCACCACGGCGACCATGCCGACACCCATATTGAAGGTCTTCTCCATCTCGACCCGGTCGACGCGGCCGCGCTGGGCGATCATCTTGAATACCGGCGCCGGATTCCAGGTGCCGCGATCCAGTTCGGCGACCATGCCCGCGGGAATCACCCGGCCCAGATTCGCGGCCAAGCCGCCACCGGTGACGTGTGCGAAGGTGCGCACATCGGTTTCGGCGATCAGCGCGAGGCAGTCCTTGGCGTAGATGATCGTCGGCTCCAGCAGCTCCTCACCGAGGGTGCGGCCGAACTCCTCGACCTGCCCGGTCAGCGACATCCGGTCGATATCGAGCAGCACCTTGCGGGCCAGGCTGTAGCCGTTGGAATGCAGACCCGAGGAACCCATGGCGATCACCACATCGCCGGGACGCACCCGGTCCGGACCGAGCACCGAATCCGCCTCGACGACGCCGACACCGGTCGCGGAGAGGTCGTAATCGTCTGGATCCATCAGACCGGGATGTTCGGCGGTCTCGCCACCGAGCAGTGCGCAGCCCGCCCGCACACAACCCTCCGCGATACCGGAGACCAGTTCGGCCACCTTCTCCGGGACGACCTTGCCGATAGCGATGTAGTCCTGCAGGAACAGCGGCTCGGCGCCGCAGACCACCAGATCGTCCACGACCATCGCGACCAGGTCGAGGCCGACCGTGTCGTGTTTGTCCATCGCCTGGGCCACCGCGATCTTGGTGCCGACCCCGTCGGTGGAGGCCGCGAGCAACGGCTCACGGTAGCCACCCTTCAGTGCGAACAGCCCGGCGAATCCGCCGAGCCCACCCTGTACTTCGGGTCGGCTGGCCTTCTTCGCCAATGGCCCGAACAACTCGACTGCGCGGTCACCCGCCTCGATGTCCACGCCGGCTGCGGCGTACGAGGCACCGGCACCACTGGGGGTCTGTTCAGTCATTTTCGGGGAAAGCTCCAAACCGAATCGGCGGATAGATGCCAGCTCACGCTACCGGAGCCGAATAACGAGCTTGCAGCGGACATCACGCTGGATGGCCACCACCAGGACAAATGCGACGATTGATCTCGCACGCACCCGGGTGACTCACCGGGCACGCCAGGAAGGTGTCGCCCCCATCCGTCGGCCCGGCGAATCAAACCCGCTGGCACTCACGAGTCCGGGGGAGCCTGCTCTGTCGCGAATAGGGCCGCCGTCTGCGCACGCCTGCGTCGCTGCTCCACCGGATCGGGCACCGGCACCGCGGCGACCAGTCGCTGGGTGTACTCCTGCTCCGGACGGCGCAGAATGCGATCACGATCGCCCTGCTCCACCACCGCGCCGTTGCGCAACACCACGATCCGATCCGCCAGCTGGTCGACGACCGCCAGATCATGACTGATGAACAGGCAGGCCCAGCCACACTCCTGCTGTAGCTGTCCGAACAGCTCCAGCACCGCCGCCTGCACCGAGACGTCCAGCGCACTGGTCGGCTCGTCGGCCACCAGCAGGTCCGGATCGAGCACGAGCGCCCTGGCCAGGCTGGCGCGCTGGCGTTGGCCGCCGGATAGTTCGTGCGGATAGCGGCGTTCGGTGCCCGCGGGCAACCGCACGTCATCGAGGAGTTTGCGGACCCGAGCGCGGATCTGCGCGGAACTGCCCGCCTTGTGCACGATCAGCGGTTCGGCCACGCACTCGCCGACGGTGAGCCGCGGATTCAGCGAACTGGCCGGATCCTGGAAGACGAATCCGAAGCGGCGGCGAATCGGCCGCAGCTGCCGCTGCGACAGCTCCGCGATGTTCTGTCCGCGTATCTTCACGACTCCGGAGGTCGGGCGCTGCAATGCCGCGACACAGCGGCCGATGGTCGACTTCCCGGAGCCGGATTCGCCGACCAAGCCGAGGGTTTCACCCGGCCGAATGGATAAACTGACGTTGTCGACGGCACGGAACGGCGGTCGGCCGAACGGTCCGGGGAACTGCACCACCAGATCGGTCACCTCCAGCACCGACTCGGCGGCGGCGACCTCTTCGACCGCTCCGTGCTCCAACTGTTCGGTCCCCAGATGCGGTACGGCGGCGAGGAGTTTGCGGGTGTACTCCTGCTTCGGCTGCGCGAACAGCTCGTCCACCGGCGCCTGTTCGACCACCTTGCCGTCGTGCATCACCACCACTCGGTCGGCGATATCGGCGACCACACCCATGTTGTGCGTGATCAGGACGATGGCGCTGCCGATGCGATCACGCAGATCCCGCAGCAGCTCCAGGATTTCGGCCTGCACGGTGACATCGAGTGCCGTGGTCGGCTCGTCGGCGATGATCACCTTGGGCTCGCAGGAAATCGCGATCGCGATCATCACGCGCTGTTTCTGACCGCCGGAGAGCTGATGCGGATAGTAGTCCACCCGGTGTTCCGGATCGGGCAGGCCGACCATGCGCAGCAATTCGATCGCCCTGGCCTTGGCGGCCTTGCGGCTCATATCGCTGTGCGCCCGCAGTGCCTCGGCGATCTGATAGCCCACCGTGAACAGCGGATCGAGCGCGCGACCCGGCTCCTGGAAGATCATCGAGATCGCGCCGCCGCGCAGCGCGGTGAGCTGGCGCTCGTTCATCGCGGTGACCTTGTCCGCACCGAGGGTGACCAGGCCCTCGACCCGAGCGGTATGCGGCAGCAGTCCGATCGCGGTGCGCGAGCTCACCGATTTGCCCGAGCCGGATTCCCCGACGATGGCCAGCACCTCGCCCGGAAATACCTCATAGGAGACATCGCTGACCGCGTAGACGGGCCCGGCATCGGTGGCGAAGGTGACCGAGAGCGATTCGATGGACAGCGCCGGGTGTTTCTCGGCTATCGCTTCCGTCATTGCGATACTCCTTCCCCTGCTGAACCGTCTTTATCGACGGCGCTATCGCCTTCCAGCAGCTCCAGTTCAGCGACGGTTAGTTCCGTTGCGGGAGTGTTCTTTTCGAGTCCGTCGACCCCGGCGCTCGCGCCGTCGCCCACGACGGTGGCCGGACTCACCGCCCGCCGGGTGCGCAGCAACGGATTGAGCACCTCGTTGAGACTCTCGCCGACCAGCGTCAGCCCGAGCACCACCAGCACGATGGCGGTACCCGGGAAGATGCCCGTCCACCAAATGCCATTGGAGACATCGGAAAGCGCCTTATTGAGGTCGTAGCCCCATTCGGCGGCCTGGGTCGGTTCGATGCCGAAGCCGAGAAAGCCGAGCGCGGCCAGTGTCAGGATGGCATCGCCCGCGTTCAGGGTGACGATCACCGGCAGCGACTGAGTGACATTGGCGAGGATGTGCCGGAACATGATTCGAGTGGTGGACGCACCGGTGACCCTGGCCGCATCCACATACGGTTCGTTCTTCACCGCGACGGTCGCGTTGCGGACCACCCGAAAGTACTGCGGCACATAGATCGCCGTAATCGCGACGGACGCCGACAGCACGCCGCCGAAGCTGCTCGACTGCCCGCCCGCGACCACGATGGAGACCACGATCGCGAGCAGCAGGGTCGGGAACGCGTAGATGGCGTCCATGAACAATACGAGCACCCGGTCCAGGGCACGTCCGATGTACCCGGACACCAATCCCAGCGGTACTCCGACGACCAACGACATCAGCAGCGAGATCGCGATCACCAGCAACGCGGTGCGGGCGCCGAAAATCACCCGGGACAGCACGTCCTCGCTACGTACCGATGTACCGAACCAATGCTGACCCGATGGCGGTTGCTGGGCCACGAAGGCGACACCGTCCGACGAGTTCTGGGCGAGTCCATACGGTGCGATCAGCGGCGCGAAGATCGCCACGAATACGAATACCGCGACGAGCCCGAGTCCGACGATCAGCGTCACCCGCTGCAATCCGGCGGTCATGGTGAACAGCCGCAATCCAGGGATCCGCCTGCGTTTTGTCGGCGGCACCGGTGATATCACCAGTGGTTCGTTCGCCAATTCCGGAGCGGTCATCAGAACCTCACTCTCGGGTCGATCAGCGCGACAATGACATCCACCAGGAAGCTGATGACCGCGACGGCCAGCGCCAGGAACGCGACAATGCCCTGCACCGCGATGAAATCGCGCTGATGCAGGTATTCCGCGAGCTGATAACCCAGCCCCTTCCATTCGAAGGTGGTCTCGGTGAGCACCGCGCCGCCGAGCATTGTCGCGATATACATGCCCATCACCGTGATGATCGGAATCATCGCGTTGCGCACGGCATGTCGGCCCGTCACCACCCGCGCCGAAAGTCCGCGGGCCCGTGCGGCATCCACGAATTCACTGCGCAGCGTCTGGATCAGATTGACGCGCACCAGGCGCAGGAATATGCCCGCCGTCAACAGACCGAGTGCGACCGCGGGCAATATCGCGTGCTTCAGCACATCGATCAGATAGCCGGTATCCCCGTACAGGATTGCGTCGACCACCATGATGTTGGTCTTCGGCGAAACATGCTGCAGTTGCAGTTCCACCGACGTGCTCGCCCGCCCGGCGACCGGCAGCCACTCCAGCTTCACCGCGAAGATCAGCTTCAGCAGCAGGCCGACGAAGAAGACCGGCGCCGCGTAGGCCAGGATGGCGAATAACCGCAGTCCGGCATCGGCGGTCGAATCACGGTGTGTCGCAGCGTATCTGCCGAGCGGCACGCCGATCGCGAAGGCGACGAGCAGCGCCCAGAACACCAGCTCCAGTGTTGCCGCGCCGTAGGTTGTCACCACCTCGCTGATCTGCCGATTGTCCTGGGAGTGGCCGAAATCCCCGTGCATCAGCCCAGAGATGTACTCCCAGTACTGGGTCAGGATCGGCCGGTTCAAACCGGCCGCCTCCTTGCGCACTTCGATCTGTTGCTGGGTCATCCGTCCGCCCATCGCGGCGCTGATCGGATCGCCGATCACCCGCATCAGGAAGAACACGACGGTGACCAGGATCCACGCCGTCGGCAGGATCAAGAACAGTCGAATCACCAAATACCGCAACAACGCCAGCTGTCGGGAATCCCCACCGAACTTCCCGACCCATGGCAGCCCGAAGCGCCGGACCCGATCCGATGCCCGCTTTTCCGCGGTGGCAACAGATTCGGGCCCGGCTTCGCCCGATGTCACTTGCTCAGCACCGTGTACCGGAACTTGAAGGACGCGTCGAGTGTGTCTGTAACACCCTTGACGCTCGGATTCGACACCGCGATCTGCTTACCGGACAGCAGCGGCAGGGTCGGCAGGTAGTTCTGCGCGAGATCCTTCTGCACGTCCTCGATCAGCTTGATGCGCTTGGTCTTGTCCTGCTCGGTCGTCTCCGCGGTGAGCTGCGCGGTGATCTTCGGGTCCTCGAAGTGCGACTGCAGGAAGTTGTTGGGCGCGAAGAACGGGGTCAGGTAGTCGTCGGCGTCCGGGTAGTCCGGGAACCAGCCGAAGTGATAGAGCGGGTAACCGTCACGGGCCCGTTCCTTCTGGTAGGTGACCCATTCGGTGGATTGCAGATTCACCTTGAACAGTCCGCTCGACTCCAGCTGCGATTTGATCGCCGCGTACTCCTCGGAGCTACTCGAACCATAGTGATCGGGGTTGTACTGCAGATTCAGTTCCACCGGGGTCGCGACGCCGGCGCCGGAGAGGAATTTGGCCGCCGCATCCTTATCGGGCTTGGCGCCATAGAGATCCTTCAGCGGCTCGGCCGCACCTGGCATGCCTTGCGGCACAAAGCCATACGCGGGCTGGTAGGTGTTCTTGTAGACCCCCTCGGCCAGCGCGGGTCGGTCGATCGACGAGGCGATGGCCTTGCGCACTGCCAGCTTCTGCTCGGGGGTTCCGCCCGGCATGGTGTTCAGATTGAAGACGATGTAGCGCAGTTCGCCGCCGGGCCCGTCATCCACCTTGACCTTGCTGTCCTTGCGCAGCGATTCGATATCGGTCGGCGTGAAGGATCGGTACGCGACATCGAGCGCACCGCTCTGCAGATCGAGCTTCATATTGTCGGAGGTCGCGTAGTACTTCGTGGAGACCTGCGACGTCTTCGGAGTGCCGAGGATGCCCTGGTAGTCCGGGTTCGCCTTGTATTCGACCAGCTTGTTCTTGTCGTAGCTGGCGATGGTGTACGGGCCCGAGTAGCCCTTGGCCTTCACCACGTCCTCGTCCGGCAGCACCTTATCGGCCGGGAAGACCTTCTCGTCCACGATGGGACCGGCCTGGGTCGGCAGGATCGCGGGGAAGGTCTGATCGTTGGCGACCTTCAAGGTGAAGTTCACGGTCAAGTCGTCGACGGCCTCGGTTTTCGCGAGATTGCCCAGCAGCGAGGCGGGACCGTTCGGGTCGTTGATGCCTTGCATGCGATCGAAGGAGAACTTGACGCTCTTGGCGGTCAACGGGTTCCCATTGGCGAACTTCAGGCCCGATTTCAGCTTGCAGGTGTACACCGTGGGCGCGCTGAAGTCGCACTTCTCCGCGGCGTCCGGCTTCGGCGTGGCATCGCCGGGCGCGAAATTCAACAGATATGAGTAGATCTGGGTTTCGACCAGCAGCGAGCCGTTGTCGTACGCGGCCGCGGGATCGAGCGAGAAAATCTTGTCCGTGGTGCCGGCCACCAGGCCGGCCCCGTCACCACCCCCACCGGTACGCCCCGATCCGCATCCCGCGATCGCGGACACGGCCAGCGCCGCCATCCCGACCGCCGCGATTCGTCGCGTCCGGTCACCTCGCCCAGGCTTCCTCGAAACCATCATCAGGCCCCACTTCTCGAGCGCGCCGCACCGCGTGTCCTGGATCACAGGTCTGCGATGGGCACGGTTAACTTCCGATATGTCGGGCACCGTACCCAGGATCCATTTCTGGGATGTTGCGTTTTCAAAGAAAAAATCACAGGGGTGTTGCGGACGTTGCGAATGGTGCGCGGACAACACCGGATCACCGGACGAATGACCAGGTTCGGCCCGAAGTCAACGCTGACGCGTCTCGAGGAGGCCACGGCACAGCGGCGGACAATTCCAGCCCGAGCTCGGCCCGAACAAGATCGAACCCCCCGGCTGTCGCCGAGGGGTTCGTGGCGGTCGGATCCGTCAGGGGCGGCTCAACGCACTCGCATTCGCGTTCTCGCTCAACAGCATCGCCTCGGACTGACCGCTGAGTATGCCCTCGAGCACGTTCTTGCCGATGGCCGCCTCGGTGGGCAGCGGAATCGGGTAATTGCCGTCGAAGCAGGCAGAACACAGCCGGGAGCGCGGCTGCTCGGTGGCCGCGATCATGCCCTCGGTGGAGATGTAGCCGAGGGTGTCCGCGCCGATCGAGCGGCGCACCGCCTCCACCATGTCGTCGTAGCTGTCATCGGCGCCCGCGCCATTGGCGATCAGCTCCGCGCGCGAGGCGAAGTCGATGCCGTAGAAGCAGGGCCACTTCACCGGCGGCGAGGCGATCCGCACATGGATCTCCACCGCCCCCGCCTCGCGCAGCATCCGGATCAACGCGCGCTGGGTATTGCCGCGCACGATGGAGTCGTCCACCACGATGAGCCGCTTACCCCGGATCACCTCGCGCAGCGGATTCAGCTTGAGCCGGATGCCGAGCTGGCGGATGGTTTGACTCGGCTGGATGAAGGTGCGCCCGACGTAGGCGTTCTTCATCAAGCCCTGCCCGTACGGCACACCCGAGCCCTGCGCGTAACCGACCGCGGCGGGCGTACCGGACTCCGGCACCGGAATCACCAGATCAGCCTCGACCGGATGTTCCTTGGCCAGGCGACGGCCGATCTCCACCCGGGTGGCGTGCACCGAGCGCCCGGAGATGGTGCTGTCGGGCCGGGCCAGGTAGACGTATTCGAATACGCAGCCTTTGGGTTCCGGATTGGCGAAGCGCATGGACCGCACACCGTCGGCATCGATCGCCAGCAGTTCGCCCGGCTCGATTTCCCGGACGAAGGCGGCGCCGACGATATCCAGCGCGGCGGTCTCACTGGCTACGACCCAGCCACGCTCGAGCCGACCGAGGCACAGCGGACGAACGCCATGTGGGTCCCGCGCGGCGTAGAGGGTGTGCTCGTCCATGAAGGTCAGACAGAACGCGCCCTTCAGGGTCGGCAGCAGCTTCATGGCGGCCTGCTCGATGCTCGAATCCGCCGCGGCGTGCGCGAGCAGCGCGGTCATCACATCGGAGTCGGAGGTGGCGGTGATCGGCGCGGGGCGACCACCGGAGACCGGCGGCATACCGATCAACCCGAGTTCGCGTGCGCGCGCGCTCAATTCGGCGGTATTGACCAGATTTCCGTTGTGGCCCAACGCGAGTCCGGAACCGACCGAGGTGGTACGGAAGATCGGCTGCGCATTCTCCCAGGTGGTGGAGCCGGTAGTGGAATAGCGACAATGACCGACGGCGATATGACCCGGCATCGCGGCCAGCGTCTGCTCGTCGAATACCTGGCTGACCAGGCCCAGATCCTTGAAGACCAGAATTTGTGAGCCGTCGGAGACGGCGATACCCGCGGCTTCCTGGCCACGGTGTTGCAGCGCATACAAGCCGTAGTACGTGAGCTTGGCCACGTCCTCGCTCGGCGCCCAGACTCCGAACACACCACACTCTTCGCGTGGTTCGTTCTCGACCTGATCGGGGGTAGTTTCGACCGGCATCTCGGCGTTGGTCACCGTTTGCTCCCTGTTCGGGCGGGCTGGGGGCAATCGCCATTCTACGGGTGGATCATGCGCCGCGATCACCGCCACCGGGGAGGCACAGCAATCGCCGGGCGACGCTGCCGTTTTTCCACGCGGCACGGTGTTACCGTGCCAGCCGTGACGACTTCGGACAGTGCGAGCACCCGCGGGTCGGTTACACGGTTTACCGCACGTATGTGGTTGGCCCCGATCGCGGTGCTGACGCTGTTCATGGCGCTGCTCGGCACGCTGTACCTGGATTACGTCGTCGATCCGGAGCAGCATCTGCACGACTTTCCGATCGCATTGGTGAACCAGGATGTCGGCGATACCGTCGGTGGGCGGCAGGTGAATTTCGGCACACAGATCACCGATGCCCTGCGGCAGGGTATTCCGGCGGACAAAGTCGATCTGCGAGTGCTCGGCATCAACGAGGCCGAACTGAAGATGCAGTCCGGTGCGGTCTACGGCGCGATCCTCATCCCCAGCGATTTCAGTAAGCGCCTCGGCATTCTCGGCGTGGGCAGTGTGGTGCCCGGTGATATCCAGCGCCCGACGCTGACACTGCAGACGAATCCGCGCAGCGGTGCGTTCGTCACCGAGATCGTCACCACCATCGGCACCCGGGCACTGACCCAGGTGAACGAGCAGGTCGGCAAGCAGCTGACCGATCAGGTGCGGGCACAGCTGACGCCACCGGGCGGCGGGGCCGCGCCCGAGCTGACGGGTGCGACGCGGGTGGCGCTCGCGGATCCGGTGCACATCGTCATCTCGCCGTTCCGTCCGCTGCCATCCGGCACCGGACAGGGTTTGACCGCGTTCTTCTACGCGCTGTTACTCCTGCTCGCCGGGCTCGTCGGCTCGATGACCATCCACACCATGATCGATGCCGCGCTCGGATTCGTGCCCACCGAATACGGGCCGTGGTACGTGCATTTCCCGGCCACTCCGATCTCGCGGTTCAATACGCTGCTGATCAAATGGGGTGTGATGGTGATCACCGCGAATATCGTCGCGGGCGTATTCCTCGCTGTGGCGCAGCTGCTCGATATGCCGATCGATCATCCGCTCACGTTGTTCCTCTACAGCGCGCTGACCATCATCGCCGCCGGGATCACCGGATTGTCCGTGCTCGCGGCGGCCGGCTCGGCGGGGCTGCTGATCAATCTGATCCTGTTCATCATTCTCGGGCTGCCCTCCTCGGGCGGCACCGTGCCGATCGAGGCGACGCCCAAATATCTCGGCTGGCTGGCGAAATTCGAGCCGATGCACCAGGTGTTCGTCGGTGTGCGCGCCATTCTCTACTTCGACGCGGACTTCCAGGCGGGGTTGGCGCGCGGGGTGTGGATGGCGGTGCTCGGGCTCGCGATCGGGCTGGTGCTCGGGTTCTTCATCACGCGGTACTACGACTACAAGGGGCTGCACCGGCGCGATCGGTCTCGCGGCTGAGGCGGGCCGCGACCGGGTTCGCGCCATGCACCAAGATGGTCACGTGAATTCGTGGATCGAACACGCGCACTATCTGGCCGATGAGATATTCGCCCCGCAGGCCGACGCGGTCGACCGCGGCGGCGAAATACCCGCGAGCCATTTCGACTTGCTCGCCGAATTCGGGTTCTACGGCGCGACCATGGCCGATGATATGGATATCGCCACCTTCACCCAGGCCGGCGAGATCCTGGTGGCCGGATGTCTGACGACCACCTTCGTCTGGGCGCAACATCTCGGGGTGGCACGGCGGATCGCCACCTCACCAAATCTCGAACTGCGCGAACGACTCACCGAGGACCTCCGGCACGGACGGGTGCGTGCCGGGGTGAGCTACGCGGGCGCGAACGACCAGCCCGGATTGATCGCGCGCCGCGTCGACGGCGGGTATGTGCTCGACGGCGCCGCGCCGTTCGTCACCGGGTGGGGTCTGGTGGACATTCTCGGCGTGATGGCGCGCGATGCCGACGACGAGGGATCGCTGATCAGCGTGCTGGTGCCCGCCGAACCGGGCCCCACGGTCCACGCCACCCCGCTCCCGCTCATCGCCGCCGACGCGAGCAAGACCGTGACGCTCACCTTCGACGGCGTCCAGGTGCCCGATTCCGCTGTGGACAACCGGATTTCGCTGCGTAGCTTCAACGCCTCCCTCATCCTGGCTGCCTGGCGCAACGGCGCGATCGCTCTCGGCATCGTGCGGCGCTGCCTCGGCGAACTCACACGGCTCGGCATCGACACCACCGCTTCGGCCGCCGAAGCCGCCCGCATCCGAACCGAACTCGACGATGCGCTCACCGGCCAGTCGGATGTCTACCTGGCCCGCGCCCGTGCCTCCGAACTCGCGGTCCGCGTGGCGACGGCTCTGGTGACCGCGGTCGGCAGCGGGGCAGTTACCCGCGGTAACCTCGCCGAGCGCTCTGTCCGCGAGGCCACCTTCACGCTGGTCTTCGGCTCCCGCCCGGCCATCAGGACCGCGCTGCTGGATCGCCTGACCCGAGCCGCCGACACCGTATACCCCTAGGTCTGCGAATCCTCTTATCTCCCAACGGAATTCATGCAACTCTGGGGCACAGTGGCCGTGAACGGTGGGCGAATCCCGAGCAGTCCGCACGTGGACGGTGCGACTGGCCAGGACGATCGTCATTCTGCGGTGGCACGTGTGATGGGCAGCCAGTGGGCCACTTCGCCGGTTCGGCTGCCGGAAGCGCTGACCGCGCCCGACGCCACCGCAACATCGAAGTCGAGAAGACCGGTGGCAAGCAAAAGCCAAGTGCGCGGATCGGTTTCGACGACATTCGGTGGTGTGCCCCTGGTGTGCCGTGGTCCCTCGATGCACTGCACGGCTACGAAAGGTGGGACGCGGACCTCGACGGAATGGCCGGGCGCTGAGGCGGCGAGGGTGCGAGCGGTGGTGCGGACCGCGGCGGCCAGTTCGGGCCGGGCGGGTGCGGGCGTCGAATCGTCGCGCAGCCAAGCACTGACCGCCGCGATTGCTGTCCGTAGTTCCGCCGGATCAACCTTTGCTTTTCCTGCCACGATGCCGAGAATACTGGGAGACGCCCGGCCCCAGCGCCCGCGCTCTTGGCCGAATCCGGGGAATCCCCGCCGGATCGAGCGAGAATATGCGCTGCGGCCCGAGTGTGGGTCGATCGCTCAGCGGACGGTGTCGAGCCGGACCAGCCGGGTACCCGAGAAGCCATCAGGCGACCAGCGGCACGCTGGTGAGCTGCCCTCATACGAGAAGTGGTTGTGCGCCATCGAAGATGACGCCGGTGTCGGCTATCAGGTGTTTGCACCTCGTTGATCATCGGCAGGGTGTCGCTGCCGACGACCAGACGAGAATGGGGTGGTGGGCGAGGCCCATCAGCTGGTGGCCGACCAGACGGTCACCACGGCCGTGTAGGCGTGGATGGCGTCGCTGACCGAAAGTTCGGTAATGAAGGCGACGCGATTGGCCGCGGTCTCGACGCAGTAGCTGCTGTTCTTGCTGATGGGTAGGGATTCGACGCCCTGGGTGGCGATGAGGTCGGCGCACTGTTGCCGGGTCGGCTTGGTCGGATCGCTCCAGGACGCGATGGTGGGCTGCACGGTGAGGAAGTCACCTCGCCGACCGTAGAGCGTGGCCTCGGCGAATTTCTTGGACGAAGAGTAGTTGTAGCTGGCCCACGTGCTGGCGCCATTGTTCCCGGATACCACCTTGGGCGGGACGGAGTCCAGGTCGAGGTAGGTCAGGTTGACCGTGCCGGACCAGCGAACCTCCTCCGACGAGGTCGATGTCGGGGAAGTAGCGGGCGCGGAGACAGTGGTCGGTCGGTCGGCGGGCTCGGTCCGGGCCGGTGGCGGGGACTGTGCGGAGGAGTTTCCGTCCTGCTTGGCATCGAAGAACTTGTCCGGTACAAGGATGATCAAGCCGACGATCAAACCGGGAATGACCGGCAAGAGTAACGCGCCGAGGACAGGGTGGCGACTGGCCCAGCTGCGCCGCTCAGGGGGAACTTCCTGCTGGGGTCGGGTCGAGTTCCGGGAATCCTCGTCGTGCTGGTCGTCCCCCATGATGAGCCTGGTCTCCTTTGCCGTGGCCGACGAAAACCTCGCGCCTGTGAGTGTCCCGAGCACTGAGTACCGCAGCCATGCTGGTAGAGCGCCCTTCAATTGTCAATGGCGGCAACGAGTTCGGTCGTCACGGTCAAGTATGCGCGTCCGGCCCGTTGGCGCCGGGATGGGCGGTTCGGCCACGAGCTGGGAGCCGCTACGTGACAGCGGCTGAAAGCCGGTCAACTGCTCGGCGAACCCGCCACGGCGAGGTACGGCGCGAGCGCGCCACCGGCGTTCACGGCGAAGTGCAGCAGAGCGGGGGCAGTGGCACTGCCGGCGCGGCGGCGCAGCAGGTCGAATAGGACGCCACCGGCAGCGGTCGCGGCAATCGATGCGGGAACGCTGTCGCCTGCGGCGCGTGCGGGATAGATGTGCCAGAGGCCGAAGGTAACTGCTCCGATCAACGCACCACCTCCTGCCCCGAACTCGTCATCCAGCAACGGGTTCAATGTCGCGCGGAAGATGAGTTCCTCGCTGTAGACGGTTCCGATCGGGATGTGTACCGCGACCCACTCATCAAGCGGGACGTCCGGAGCCCGGTCCGCGAATCCGCCGATGCGCTCGCGTATCGCCGGAATGGCCACGGCCGCACCATAACCGGCGGCGACCACGCTCGCCGCGGCGAGTCCGTATCCGAGTCCCCGCGCGGAGAACCAGTTCGGTCGGCCGCGAAATACCAGCGCGTAGCCGGTCGCGAATCCGACATTGGCAGCGGTACGACCACGCAGCTCGAGCTGCAAGCGCGGCAACGCCCAATTGCTCCATGCCAATGGAACACCAGCTGCGACAGCCGCCTTCGCGACCCGCCCGAATAATGTCATTTGATCTCGCGCTCGTAGTCCTCGGCGGCCTCGATCTGGGCCCGGATCTTGTCGGACTGTTCCACGGTCCAATCCGGTGGTGCCGCAACGGCGATCCAGCCGTCCAGTACCAGACTGCCGTACCGATGGCCGTGTCCGTCGGTGACGCCCTGGGCGTTGGACAGGTCACAAGTCACCTGCCAGAAGGTCACGAACGGCCACCAGCGCATCTGCGAGGACACGTCGGAGCCGCGGGGTTCGGAGAGCCAATCCGGTTGGGAGAAAATCAGATCCGAGGACCACCAGACGATCGGGTCGGAGGCGTGCTGCAGATAGGCGATGCGCGGGGCGCGCCATTCGGTCTTCGGGCGCGCGAGATCGGCACTGTCGGAGGCGAATCGGACCACGAGACCGTCGGCGTACATCGGTTCGACCTCGCGTGATCCGGGATCGCGGCGCGAAACGAACTGCTCCCACAGTCGATTCGAATTCGGCGGCCCGACCCACAGCGCACCGTCCACCTTCGAGCGCAGATCGGCGAGGCCGTCGAAGGCCGCCTCCGACCCCTGCGAGCCCAGGCTCTCGCCGTACACGAACAACTTCGGCCGCGCCCCCTCCGGCCGCGCCGACCAGTGCGCGTACACCGCGTCGAACAGCTGCTTGCCGGCATCCGATGCCTTGCCACGGTCCGCGAGGAAGGACAGCACGCTGGGCAGATACGAATACTGCGAGGCCACGATGGCGGTATCGCCGCCGTACATGTATTCGATGGCACCGGCCGCCATCGAATTCACCCAGCCGGTGCCGGTCGTGGTGACCACTACCAGCACCTTCCGGTCGAAGGCACCCGTGCGCTCCAGTTCGGAGACCGCGAGATCGGCCCGCGCGGCACCGCTCTGCGCCGACTCCAGCCCCACATACGCGCGGATCGGCTCGCGCGCGGGCTTACCGGTGATCGAGGTGATCCGGGCAGCGGAGGGACCGTGCGAGACGAACCAGCGGCCCTCGAATCCGAGCGAATCCCATTTCGCCAATGAGGCCGGACTGCCCGACCGCTCGGGCTGCACCGGCTGGACCGCATTCGGTGAGGTGTGATCGTTCTGCACGCTGAACGCGGAGTTGGCCACCGCGAAGAAGGCGCGCGTGGCGACGCCGTTGAACAGCGTGACGGCCAGGATCACCAGGACCAGGAAGCCGGCCGATGGCGCCAGCTCGCGCGGCACCCGCACCCAGCGGTTGAGCTGGCGGGCCAGGAACCGGATGATCTCGCGCAATGTCCGATAAGCCGCGACCACCCCGGTCCCCACCGCGATACTGAGCAGTCCGGTGCGCAGATACGCCGGGGTGGTGGTGCCCTCCATGCCCATCAGCGCGGTGATCTCGCGCTGCCAGCGCGCCGACTGCACCAGCATGAGGGCCGCGGTGACCGCGGCGGTGAACAGGATCGCCGACTTCACCGCATAGCGCACCCAGGTCGGCGGCGGCGCGATCCGATCGCGCAGCAGCTTTGCCAGCCGCGGCCGGGCCCACAGGTGGAACAGCCACTCCAGCACACAGCCGAGGCCGTAACCGAGCGCGGCATTGATACCGCTGATCAGGCCCTGGAACAGCCAGTCGCGCGGAACCAGCGACGGTGTCACCGACAGCGCGAAGAAGATGGTCGCGAAGATCAGTCCGACGTAGTTGAGATCGATAATGTCCTCGGCGCGCCGCACCGCCACAATGCCGCGTGCACGCAGCTTCGTCAGGGTGGGGTCGGAGTCGAGCATCGGTCAGCGAGACGGCGCGATGCCCAGATCGTGGCGGTCGGGATCGGGCACGGGCGACGACGGGTCCGTATCGATCTTCACCCGACCAGTATGCGGGTGCATTTCGATCAGCGGGAGCGTTGGCGCACCGCCACGCGGTATGGCTGGCACAGATCACAGTGCCGTCGGTGGTGGCGCT
Organism: Nocardia sp. NPDC052112; assembly: GCF_040680135.1. NCBI lineage: Bacteria > Bacillati > Actinomycetota > Actinomycetes > Mycobacteriales > Nocardiaceae > Nocardia > Nocardia sp. NPDC052112. The sequence continues at coordinate 19,636 of NZ_JBFAWD010000045.1, forward strand.
GCGCCGCGACCGACCGATTGGATTCGCGAATCATCCTGCGGCAGTGACCCTTACCGCGAGGTCCGGCAACTACCCATCCCGCTCGAGTAGTTGTACGCGGTCGCATCGCGCGCCGAATCCGCAGACTCGGTACCCATGAGCACTCCCAATGCCCAGCCGAAAACCACATCGGCCTTTCTCGCGCAAGCCGCGATCGCGTTCGGCGTCAGCTTCATCGGGACCGGCGTCGGCATCTGCTATCTCCCATTGGATATCGCGCAGCGCGGCTTTCTCGGCATGTCCGTGCTGTTCCTGGTGTCGAGCACCTTCACGCTGGCGAAGGTGGTTCGCGACCAACAGGAGGCGGCGACCATCAGCCGCCGCTTGGACGAGGCGCGGATGGAGAAACTGATCGCCGAGCACGATCCGTTCAAATCCGTGGCCTGAGGGCGCGCACCCGGGCGAGCTCGGCGACGAGGGGTTCGAGCCCGCCGGGGTGCGTAGCCTGCCGAATACCCATCAGTCCAGGTGGGGAGCTATTTCAATTGACGTTCACGAGCCGCGGATACCGCCAGATAATCGCGGATCCGCGCTGCCATATCGGCCGACCAATCCGGTGGCTGCGCGATCGCGGCCCACCCGTCGAGCACCAGATCGCCGTAGTTGTGCCCATGTCCGTCGCTGACCCGCTGGGCGTTGGGCAGATCCGCGGCGACCTGCCAGAACGTGGCGATCGGATACCACGCCATGCGCGAGGACACATCGGGACCGCGCCGCTCGCGCAGCCAATCCGGTTCGGAGAACAGCAGATCCGGCGACCACCAGACCACCGGATCGGAGGCGTGCTGCAGATAGGCGATCCGGGGCGGCAGCCAGGTATCCCCAGGCTTCCACAGGTCGCCGCGACTGTCGGTGAAGCGCACCACCAGTCCGTCGGCATAGGTCGGCAGGATCTCCGGTGTGCCGGGATCGCGGCGGGCGGTGAATTCGCTCCAGAGCCGGTTGGAATTCGGCGGTCCCACCCACAGCACGCCATCGGTGCGCGCGCGAATATCGGCCAGGCCGGTGAACGCGCCCTCGGAGCCCTGTGAGCCCAGACTCTCGCCATAGACGAGCAATTTCGGTCGCGCCCCTTGCGGCCGCGCCGACCAGTGCTCATAGACCTTGTCGAAGACCAGTTTCCCCATCCGGGTGGCCTTGTCCTTATCCGAAAGGAACGACAGCACGCTGGGCAGATACGAATACTGGGTCGCGGCGATCGCGGTATCGCCGCCGTACATCAGCTCGATGGATTCGGCACTGGTCGAATCGACCCAGCCGGTGCCCGTCGTCGTCACCACCACCAGCACCTTGCGCTCGAACGCACCGGTGCGCTCCAGTTCCGCCGCGACCAACTCGGCCTGGGCCTGCGGGCCGTCGGCCGACTCCAGACCGGCGTAGACCCGAATCGGTTCGCGCGCTGGCTTTCCAGTGACCTCGCTGATCTGCGCGGCGGTCGGCACGAACGATACGAACCAACGGCCCTCGGAGCCGAGGGTGTCCCAGGCCGCCAACGAATTCGGACTGCCGGAACGCTCGGGAAGTTGCGGCTGCACGGCATTCGGCGAGGTGTGCCCGTTACGCACGCTGAAGGCCGAGTTCGCCACATCGAAAAAGACTCTGGTGAGAACGCCGTTGAACAGCAGCACCGCCACGACGACCACGACGAGCACGCCGGTCGGGACGGCGAGTTGGCGCGGAAAGTGGGCGCGCCGGATCAACTCGAACGCGATAGAGCGGACGATCCTGCGCAGGGCACGAAACACTCCGATGGCAATCGCACCGACCGCGGCGCTCAACGCACCGGTGCGCAGAAAGCTGGAGGTCGTGATCGGTTCCATGGCCATGAGCGCGGTGATTTCGCGCTGCCACCTGGCCGACTCGACCAGCAGAAACACCGCGACGCCGAGGCAGGCCAGCACGATCGTGGTCTTGACCGCGCCCGAGAGCCACTTCGGCCGCCGCGCCCACAGTCGCGTCACCGATGCGGGCAGTCGAGCGAGCTTGCGACGCAACGGCTTGCGCAACCACTTGCGGTACACCCACTCGAACAGACAGCCGACGCCGTAGCCGATGGCCGCATTGATACCGCTGACCAAACCTTCGAACAGCCAATCACGCGGCAGCAGTGAGGGCGTCAGCGACCAGCCGAAGAACACCGTGGCCACGATGAGGCCCACATAGTTCGGATGGAAGAAGCGCTCGACGGTGCCGACGATCTTGCCGACGCCGTCGCGTAGGACTACCGAGACTTCACGAGCCTCCGGTGTGCTCAAACGGCACTGGCCCCGAACAGCTTCGGCAGCGTGCCCTCATGCGCCTCGCGCAGATCGTGCAGCGTGATCGAGAACTGGCCCTGTACCTCAACGGAATCCGAACCCTGGTCGACCACACCGATGCGCACCCACGGCAATTCGCGCGCGGTGCACATCTTGGTGAACCGGGTCTCCTCCGAGCGCGGCACCGCGACGAGCACCCGGCCCGCCGATTCGGCGAACAGCTGCACGAATGGATCCGAACCCTCGGGCAGCAGGACACGGCAGCCGGTTTCACCCGCCAGCGCGGCCTCGACCACGGTCTGGATCAGACCGCCCTCGGAAAGGTCGTGCGCCGCACTGATCATGCCGTCGCGCGAACCCGCGGTCAGCACCTCGGCGAGCAGCTGCTCGCGGGCGAAGTCGACCTTGGGTGGCACACCGCCGAGATGATCGTGCGCGACCTGCGACCAGATCGAGCCGCCGAATTCGTCGGCGGTCTCGCCGAGCAGGATCAGCGTCTCGCCCGGCTCCAGGCCGAGGCCGGTCGGGATGCGCCGGTGCACATCGTCGATGACGCCGAGCACGCCCACCACCGGCGTCGGCAGGATGGCGTCCTGACCGGTCTGGTTGTAGAAGCTCACATTGCCGCCGGTGACCGGAATGCCGAGGGCCACACAGCCGTCCGCGAGACCGCGGACCGCCTGCTGGAACTGCCACATGACGCCCGGATCCTCGGGCGAACCGAAGTTGAGGCAGTTGGTGACGGCCTTCGGCGTCGCGCCGGTGGTGGCCACATTGCGGTAGGCCTCGGCCAGCGCGAGCTGCGCACCGGTGTAGGGGTCGAGTTTGGTGTAGCGGCCCGACGCGTCGGTGGCCAGCGCGATGCCGCGACCGGACTCCTCGTCGATCCGGATGACACCCGCGTCGGCATGTTCGGCGAGCACGGTATTGCCGCGGACGTAGCGGTCGTACTGCTCGGTGATCCACCGGCGGCTACACAGCTGCGGGCTGGCGACCATCTGCAGCACGGTGGTGCGCAGTTCCTCCGGAGTCTTCGGGCGGGGCAGCGTGTCCGGGGTGTCGGCGATGAGCGCGTCCTGGAAATCCGGTCGCTGCACCGGGCGCTCGTACACCGGCCCCTGATGCGCGACGGTGCGCGGCGGCACATCGACAACGGTCTCACCGTGCCAGCTGATCACCAGCCGGTCGCCATCGGTGACCTCACCGATGACCGTGGCCAGCACATCCCACTTGTGGCAGACGGCCATGAACGCGTCCACGTTCTCCGGCGTGACCACCGCGCACATGCGCTCCTGCGATTCGCTGGAGAGCACCTCGGCCGGGGTCATGCCCTTGGCGCGCAGCGGCACCTTGGTCAGGTCGATATGCATACCGCCGTCGCCCGCGGCCGCGAGCTCGGAAGTGGCGCAGGACAATCCGGCACCGCCGAGGTCCTGGATACCGACCACCAGCTTGGCCGCGTACAGCTCGAGACAGCACTCGATGAGCACCTTCTCGGCGAACGGGTCGCCGACCTGCACACTCGGCAGCTTCTTGCGGCCGGTCCCGGACTCGTCACCGGAGAAGGTATCCGACGCCAGCACCGAAACACCGCCGATGCCGTCGAGGCCGGTGCGCGCGCCGAACAGAATGATCTTGTTGCCCGCACCGGAGGCGAAGGCCAGATGCAGATCCTCGACCCGCATCACACCCGCGCACAGCGCATTGACCAACGGGTTGCCCTGATACGAGGCGTCGAAGACGGTTTCGCCGCCCACATTCGGCAGCCCGAGCGAGTTCCCGTAGCCGCCGACACCGCGCACCACGCCGTCGACAACGCGCCGGGTATCGGGTGCGTCCGCCGCACCGAAGCGCAGCTGATCCATGACCGCGATGGGCCGCGCGCCCATGGCCATGATGTCGCGCACGATGCCGCCGACGCCGGTGGCCGCGCCCTGATACGGCTCCACGTAGGAGGGGTGATTGTGGCTTTCCACCTTGAAGGTGACCGCCCAGCCGTCGCCGACATCGACAACACCCGCGTTCTCACCGATGCCGGCCAGCATCGCGGATTTCATCTCCTCGGTGGTGGTCTCGCCGAAGTAGCGCAGATGCACCTTCGAGGACTTGTAGGAGCAGTGCTCGCTCCACATCACCGAGTACATGGCCAGTTCGGCGTCGGTGGGCCGACGGCCGAGGATTTCCTTGATCCGCGCGTACTCGTCGTCCTTGAGACCGAGCTCCTTGTACGGCTGCGGGGCATCGGGAGTCGCTGCGGCTGCGCTGACGGTGTCGACCTGCGGAGTCACGGAGTACCAGGGTCCTTTCGGGCCGGAGCGCGAAGCTGGGGATTCGCCATGAAGTTTAGCTGTGGCCCGTCGTGGGCAGCCGGTCGCATCGACGCGTCGCCCGGATCACCGGGTTTTGCGCGCGCCCGAACCGAATTCGAGGGCAGCGAATGTGATGCGGAACATGGTGCAGATCGGGCCGAATGCCTAGGGTCGGCCCGCCTTGCGCGACGTCGCGACCGCTACGCTTTGGCCGTGAACGATCGATCGGGGGTTGCGGATCCGGCGGAGCAGCCCGTCACCACGGCGAACACCCGGCTCGAACCCGGCTCGCCACGCCTATCGATGTCGAACCAGCAGGTGCGCTGGCTGCTGATCGCCGTGGGCCTGTTCGTCGTATCGGCCACCGTCTCACTGGTGGTGCACTGGTGGAACGGCTACATCGATCTCCAGGTCTATCGCAACGGCGCGCGCGTTTGGCTCGACGACGGTGAGTTGTACGGTCCGATGCCCCCGGTCGAAGGGATCGGACTGCCGTTCACCTATCCCCCACTGGCCGCCCTGTTCTTCGCACCGCTCGCGCTGATGCCGCTGGTGCTGGCCGAGGTGCTGGTGACCGCGACCTCGGTGCTCAGCCTCGGCATCACGCTGTGGCTGGTGCTCGCGCGGCTGCGCCCGACCCTCGAGCGGCGGACCATGCTGGCGCTGGTCATCGGTATGGTCGCGGTGGCGCAGATGTCCGAACCGATCCGGGCGACCTTCGGCTTCGGCCAGATCAATCTGGTCCTGATGGCCGCGATCGCCATGGATTGCCTTGTCCGCAAACCGTTCTGGCCGCGCGGCATGCTCATCGGCATCGCGGTCTCGGTGAAATTGATTCCGGCCGGATATCTGCTGTACTTCCTGCTACGTCGGGATTGGAAGGCGGCGGGCACGCTGATCGTCTCCGCGATTGTCGCGGTCGGACTCGGATTCCTGCTGTTCCCGGGCGATTCGGTCGAATACTGGTTCCACACCCTGTTCGATACCGGTCGCATCGGCCCGCCATACTTCGCGGGCAACCAGTCGATCAAGGGTATGGCCTTCCGTCTCGGGGTCTCCGATTCACTGGCCACGATGATCTGGATCGCGCTGTCGCTCATCGCGATCGCCCTCGCGGCGGTATGGATGCACCGGCTGATGAGAGCTGGCCAGCAGGTTGCCGCCCTGCTGGTGAACGCGGCCGCGGTACTGCTGGTGTCACCGGTTTCCTGGTCGCACCACTGGGTTTGGATCGCACCCGCCATGCTGGTCGCCGCCGACGCCATCGCCCGCGGCACCCGCAATCGCTGGCTCATCGGCACCGTCGCCGCCGGCACCGTGCTCTTCATGGTCGGCCCCCAATGGCTCCTGCCGCATTCGAAGGATCTGGAACTCGGCTGGGCCTGGTGGCAGCAGCTCATCGGCAGCAGCTACGTTCTCACCACCCTGGCGATATTCGTTGTCGCCGTCATCGAATACCACCCGACCGAAGCCGCAGAACGCGATAAGACCAGCGCAGCAGCCTGATCGGCGACGGCCTGCCGGGCCGCGAACAAGCGCGTGCGGAGCTCTCTTCGCCCGCTGGTGGCGCCTGCTGCCGAATGCGCCGCCGGCACCGAACGCCCTCGCGGCGGCATGCAGACCCCATCGTGGAATGTCGCAGCACGGCCTCGCCGATTCGGCGGTGGGCGCACCCAGAGTGGAGCCCTGGCCGCCCTGGCGCCTAGGAGTCGAGCGGGGCCGGGGTCAGGAAGGCCGCAAGCGCGGCGGCGTAGGCCGAAACATCTTCCGCGCCCATGATTTCGCGTGCGGAATGCATGGCCAGTTGTGCGGCACCGACATCGACGGTCGACATGCCGGTGCGGGCGGCGGTCATCGGGCCGATGGTGGAGCCGCACGGGAGATCGGCGCGGTGCACGTAGCGCTGCAGGGGGACCCCGGCTCGGTCGCAGGCCAGGGCGAAGGCGCCCGCGCCTGCCGCATCCGTGGCGTAGCGAAGATTCTGGTTGACCTTGAGCACCGGACCGCCATTGACCTCGATGCGGTGCGCGGGCTCGTGCCGGTCCGGATAGTTGGGATGCGTCGCATGCGCCATATCGCCCGAGGCACAGACGGATCCGGCCGATGCGGCCAGGTATTCGGCGCGACCGCCGCCGCGCGAGAGCACAATGCGCTCGAGCACCGTCGGCAGCAGATCGGACTGCGCGCCCCGGTCGGACTGACTGCCGACCTCCTCGTGGTCGAACATCGCCAGCACCGGAATGGCCGCACCGGGTTCCTCGATCGCCGCGAGGAAGGCGTGCAGTCCCGCATAGCAGGTGCCCTGATTGTCCAGGCGCGGCGCGCTCACCAGATCGCGATCCCGGCCCACCAACCGGCTCGGTGCCAGATCATGGGTCATCAGCTCCCAGCCGAGGACCGCCCGCGGATCGACCTCGGCGTATTCGGCGACGAAATCGAGGAACGAGCGCGGCTGCGCACCCAGGCCCCAGATCGCATTGACGTGCCGCTGCGGATCGAGGGTGACACCACGGCGGTCCTCGGACAGGTGTATTGCCAACTGCGGCACCCGCAGCATCGGTTCATCGATGCGAACCAGTTGGTCGCGCACCGCGTTTCCGTCGCGCACGCTGAGTCGTCCGGAGATGCCGAGCTCCCGGTCCAGCCACGAATTCAGCCAGGCCCCGCCGTAGGGCTCCAACCCGACCAACTGCCAGCCCACCGCGGCCAGATCCGGATGCTGCTTCACCCGCAGGTTCGGACTGTCGGTGTGCGCACCGACCACCCGGAATGGCGTCACCCCCGTGGAATCGGCCGTCGCCCACGCGACCAGCGAACCGCCCCGCACGACGTAATGGCGGCTCGGACCGTCCGAGGGCCACGACGCCGACTCCGCGAGCGGGGTGAAGCCATGGGCGTCCAATTCTCGCGCGACCGTCCGGCACACGTGGAACGGCGACGGTGCATCGTCGATGAAGGCGCACAACCCGGCGGCCGTGGCAGCGGTAGTGGAAACGGGCATGCCTGCGATCCTAGGCACGCCTGCGACGGACCTCGGGATCCGATCGGCTCGAGCTCGAACAGATCCCGTATCTGCTGGTGCGCCCAGCGCGGATCATCGATATCGCCGCCCGCACGCAACGAGAACCGGATGGTGCGAATCCCGTTCGACTCGGAGCCGCATTCCGCCGACCTTCCGTCCCGATCGATCAGCGCCGAATCGCCACTGTCGGAGTGCGCGTCGACGAACCCCTCGCGTCGAATACTTCCATTCTGAACATAACCATAAGAATGGATATTCACGTGCCCGCAGCAGCAAATCCGATATTTATTCGGATTAATTCATCCGACGACTGAGGCTGCCCTTACCGATGTGAACTACTCGGCGGAAACGAGTTCGAGCAAACGCATCAGCTCGGCATAACGCCGTACGCCGATACGCGAACGCAACTCCTGTTCGGCGCGTTCCTCCTCGGCGCGCACCGCGTCGACCAGGTCCGAACCGAGCCTGCTCAGGCCGATCAGGATACGACGGCGGTCGTCCTCGGCGGCCACCCGGAAGATCAGACCGCGTTCGGCGAGTGCGTCGGCATGCCTGGTCGCCGACGACGGCGGCAGCTGTGACCTGGCCGCGAGCTCACTCATGGTGACCCCGAACTCGGTGGACAGATTCGACAGCATCGACCATTGATCGGCCGTCAGTTGCCTGGCGCACAGGGCGGCGTCGAGATGCGCCAGCCAACGCCGTTCCGCAGCACGCAGCGCACCATGCAGCGTGGAATATCCGCTTACAACGGTCGTCATTATTTCCCGCCCTGCCATGAATTTTCGCTCGAACGAGAAGAAGAGTACCGAATGTCAGCGTTCGGCGAGAGCCCAGACGGCACGATCGAGATCCTGAACATAGTCCCGATGCAGGGACCGGGCGGTATCGTCGCGGCGTCGTGCGATGCGGCGATTTCCCTCGCCGTCGACGAAATCAATGCTGGCGCCGGATTTCTCGGCCGCGAAATTCATACTACGAATATCGATGGCGGCCGGAATCCGCACGAGGTCGCCGATGAGGTTTCCGCGCTGCTCGCCACCGGAATGGTGCACGCGATCACCGGCTGGCACACCTCGGCGGTGCGATCGGCCGTCGCGCGCGCCAATGCCAGTCGGGTGCCCTATGTTTCGCCACCGGACACGAGGGCCTGACCAATGAGCTACCCGGGGTGCTGATGCTCGGGGAGCATCCGGCGGGCCAGACCTTGCCCGCGGTGCACTGGCTGGAGCGCGAATACGGTGTGCGCCACTGGGCGATCATCGGCAACGACTACATCTGGCCGCGCGAATCGGCCAAGGCGGTGCGCCACAGCCTGGGCGATCCGAGCACCTTGGTGCTGGAGCGTTTCGTACCGCTCGGCGCACCTGACTTCGGGGAATTCCTCGACCACCCCGCATTGGATCGAGCCGATGCCGTCATGATCTTGATGGTCGGCGCGGATGTCTCCCGCTTCAACCGGCAGTTCGCCGACACCGGACGCGCCGACACACTGCTGCGCGTCAGCCCGGCCGCCGACGAGAACGTACTGCTGACCGCGGGTCCCGAGGCCAACCACAACTTCTACGTGGCATCGATCTTCTTCGTGGACCCGCACACCGATGACGGCCGCGACCGGAGGACCCGCTACCGCCGACTACACGGCACCTTTGCTCCCGCACTGACCAGCTTCAGCAATATGAGCTACCACCCTGCGCGCGATCGGCGAAACGGTCGGATCACTACGCGTGCCCGACGTACACGCGGTACTCGGTCGGGGCGTGCGGCTCGAAACACCCGGCGGTTCCCGAAGATTCCTCGGCAACCAGGCCCAACAGCACGGCTTTATCGCGCGGGCCGACGGCGTCGATTTCGACATCATCGCCCGCATCACTTGACCGGCGTCCGGCACGGCAATCACCACGCAGCGAGTCTTACGGGCGAGGAGTTCGCGCCGGAGGCGCGGCCCATTACGCAGCGATCAGGGTGTCCAGTACGGAGAGGAACAGGCCGAGGCCGTCGTCGCTCGGGCCGGTCAGCGGTTCGGTGGCATGTTCGGGATGCGGCATCAGGCCGACGATCCGGCCGTCGGCCGAGGAAATGCCCGCGATATCACGCTGGGAGCCGTTCGGATTGTCGCCCGCGTAGCGGAAGACCACCCGCCCCTCGCCCTCGAGTTCGTCGAGCACCCGCTCGGACGCCTGGTAGCGCCCCTCGGCGTTCTTGACCGGGATGAGGATCTGGGCGCCGGGCTCGAAGCGCGAGGTCCACGCGGTATTCGAGGTTTCGACCCGCAACCATTCATCGCGGCAGACGAAGTGCAGCCCCTCGTTGCGGGTCAGCGCACCGGGCAGCAGGCCCGCCTCGCACAGCACCTGGAAACCGTTGCAGATACCCAGGATCGGCAGGCCCCGCCCCGCGGCCTTGACGACCTCACCCATCACCGGGGCGAATCGGGCGATGGCACCGGCGCGCAGGTAGTCACCGTAGGAGAAGCCACCCGGCACGACCACCGCGTCGACCTGTTTCAGATCGGCATCGGCATGCCACAGGCTGACCGACTCGGCACCCGCCAGCTTGACCGCCCGAGCGGCGTCGACATCATCGAGCGTGCCCGGAAAAGTAATGACCCCGATCCTTGCGGTCATGACTGCGCCTCGCTGACGCTCGGCTCCGTCATGCCCGCAAGTGCGGCTGTGTTTTCGATTCGCTCGCTACGCTCGCTCATGCCGAGACCCGCACGACCTTCCAGTCCTCGATCACGGTGTTGGCGAGCAGCGCCTCGGCGATCTGTTCGAGCTCCGCGTCGCTGACACTGTCGTCGACATCGAGTTCGAATCGCTTGCCCTGCCGCACATCCGACACTCCGGCGAATCCCAGGCGCGGGAGCGCGCCGGCGATGGCCTGACCCTGCGGATCCAGGATCTCGGCCTTCGGCATCACCTCGACCACGACTCGTGCCACGCGTTGCTCCTCAAGTGGTGTTGGGGTTACCTGAGCAGCGTAGTTGTCCGGGTTGTCCGAGCCACGGTCGGGGTCGGGTCAAATAGCATGGCCCCATGCGCATAGCCCACTTCGGCCACTCCTGCATCCTCGTCGAATTGCACGGCAAGACGGTGCTGTTCGATCCGGGCACCTTTTCGCACGGCTTCGAGGGCATTACCGGCCTGGACGCCATCGCGGTCACCCATCAGCATCCCGACCATATCGATCCGAACCGGATCCAGGCCCTGCTCGACAACAATCCGAATGCGCGGCTGTTCAGCGACCCGCAGACCGCACAGCAGCGCGGCGAACCATGGGAGCCGGTGCATGCGGGCAACGTGCTCACCCTCGGCGATCTGCAGATCACCGGAGGCGGCGGCAGGCACGCGGTGATCCACCCGGAGATCCCGGTGATCGATAACACCGTCTTCCAACTCGGCACCCCCGACGACCCGGCCCAACTCGTGCATCCCGGCGACTCGCTCTGGGTGCCACCGGTGCCGGTCGGCGTTCTCGCCCTGCCGGCATCCGCACCGTGGATGCGCATCAGCGAGGCCGTCGACTACCTGCGCGCGGTCGCCCCCCGCACCGCCTTCCCCATCCACTTCGGCATCATCCAACCCGAAGCGCAGGGCATCTACTTCGGCCGCCTCGCCGAAATGGGCCCCGCCGGTACCGAATTCACCGTCATCGCCCCCGAGGACCAGCGCGAACTCTGATTTCCGGACGAGTCAGCGGCCCTGTTCGGTGTAGGTGGCGAGGAACAGGGCCTCGGCGAGGGCCATGCGTTCGATCTCGGTGGGGTCGACGCTCTCGTTGGGGGCGTGGATGAGGCATTTGGGTTCCTCGACGCCCAGCAGCATGATCTCCGCCCGCGGATAGGTGTCGGCGAAGACATTGCACAGTGGGATCGAGCCGCCCTGGCCCTGGGTGGTCGTCGCGCGGCCGTATGCGGCGGTGAGCGCGGCCTCCATGGCGGTGCGGGCGGGACCGCCGCTGGCCGACCGGAACGGTGCGCCGATCGACTCGGTCTCCACGGTGAGGTCGGCGTGCCATGGCGTATGTGCCCGCAGATGCGCGGTCAGCAGCTTCAGCGCCTGATCCGGATCGGTGCCCGGTGGAATGCGCAGGTTGAGTCGGGCCCGCGCGGCGGGCTGGATGGCGCCCGACGAGCCGACGACCTTCGGCGCGTCGATGCCGAGCACCGTCAAAGCCGGTCGCGCCCAGAGCATATCGGCGACGCTCCCGTCCCCGGTGAGTTCGACACCGCCCAGTACACCTGCGTCGGCACGGAACTGGTCCTCCGGATACTGCACACCGGTCCAACGCTGATCGTTGGGCAGACCGGCCACCGTGGTGTTGCCGTATTCGTCGCGCAAGGAGGCGAGCAGGTGGATGAGCGCGGCGAGCGCATCGGGGGCGGGACCGCCGAACATACCGGAATGCATTGGCCCGGCGAGGGTTTCGATGGTGACGACAACGTTCACACTGCCACGCAGGGTCTCGGTCAAGGTCGGCACGCCGATCGCGAAATTGCCGCAGTCGCCGACCAGAATCGCATCCGCTCGCAACAGCTCCGGATTGGCCTCGACGAATTGTTCGAGTCCACCCGTGCCCTGCTCCTCGGAACCCTCCGCGACCAGCGTGACCCCGAGCGGCAGCTCCGCGCCAAGGGCCCGCAGCGCGGTCAGGTGCATGACGATATTGCCCTTGCAGTCCGCGCTGCCGCGCCCGTACCAACGGCCGTCCTTCTCGGTCAACTCCCAGACCGGGGTGCGCCAGGCACCGTCGTCGAGCGGCGGCTGCACGTCGTAATGGCAGTAGAGCAATACCGTCGGCGCCCCCTTCGGGGCGGGACGCGAGGCGATGACGGCCTTACTGCCGTCGGGAGTTTCGTGCAGACCGACCTTGGTCAGACCCGCCCCGGCGAAGGCGTCGGCCACCCACTGCGCGGTCCGCTCGCACTCCTCCGGCGGGAACTGCCGCGGGTCGGCCACCGACTTGAACGAAACCAGTTGGGTGAGATCGGTTTTCGCCTGCGGCATCAAAGCGGCCACCCGCTCGCGCAGCACCGCGATCCGGGAGTCGTCGTTCATCTGCGAAACCTCGTTCATCGTCTGGGCTGCTCCTTCCCCACACATTTTCCGTTCGTCCCGGTCCTGCACACCGATGCGGCCACCCGCCCACTCTGGCATGAACCGCTCGGTGCACACGGAGAAATCAGCCGACCGATCGGTCTGTGTCGTCCGGATCGGAACACCGAAAATCCGGTCGCCGCTATGCCAAGCTGATAGACGCTGGTTGCCGCTGTTTCACAAACATCACGCGACCCTGTTCGGAGGCGGTTCGATGACAGAAGGACTTGAGCCCGACGACCTATTCGCACTGCCGGGCCTGCGCCGGTCGGCACCAAAGGCCGGATTTCCGATAAACGAGTTGATCCCGCAGGTCGCCTACGAGATCGTGCACGACGAGCTGATGCTCGACGGCGTCTCCCGGATGAATCTGGCGACCTTCTGCACGACCTGGGTGGACGACCAGGCCCGCAGACTGATGAACGAATCCCTGGACAAGAACATCGTCGACAAGGACGAATACCCGCAGACCGCCGAATTGGAGCGGCGCTGCGTGCGGATGGTCGCCGATCTGTGGCATGCGCCGAATGCGGCCAGCACGCTCGGCACCTCCACCACCGGATCCAGTGAGGCCGCGATGCTCGGCGGTCTGGCCGCCAAATTCCGCTGGCGCAAGCGTGGCGGCACCGGAACTCCGAATTTCGTCTGCGGCCCGGTGCAGGTGTGCTGGGAAAAGTTCGCGCGCTATTTCGATGTGGAGATCCGCCGGATTCCGCTGCGCGGGGACCGGCTGACCATGCATCCCGATGACTTATCCGCCTACTGCGATGCGAACACCATCATGGTGGTACCGACCTTCGGACAGACCTACACCGGTGTGTTCGAAGATGTCGCCGGGATCAGCCGGGCACTGGATCGGCTGCAGGACGTCAGCGGCCTGGATATCCCCCTCCATGTCGACGCCGCCAGCGGCGGATTCCTCGCGCCGTTCACCGCGCCGGATCTGATCTGGGATTTCCGGCTGCCACGGGTCAAGTCGATCAATGCCTCCGGTCACAAGACCGGGCTCGCGCCGCTCGGCTCGGGCTGGGCGCTCTGGCGCGAGGCCGCCGATCTGCCCAGGGAGCTGATCTTCAATGTGGACTACCTCGGCGGCAGCATGGCCACCTTCAATCTCAACTTCTCCCGCCCCGGCGGGCAGGTGATCACCTCGTACTACGAATTCATCCGGCTCGGCCACACCGGATACGCCCGCCTGCAGTCCCAGCTCTACCACGTCGCCCAGCATCTGGCCGAAGGCCTGCGCAAACTCGGTCCGTTCGAGATGATCCACGATGGCGATCCGCAGCGGGGCATCGCAGCGGTGTCGTGGCGACTGACCGAGGATGTCGGATTCAATCTCTACGAACTGTCGGATCGGCTGCGGACCAGGGGGTGGCTGATCGCCGCATATCCGCTGCCCGCCAACCGCGAACACGAGACGATCATGCGCGCGCTGGTTCGGCACGGGTTCAGCATCGATATGGCCGACATACTGCTCGCCGATATCGCGCGCGGTATGGAGCACCTGGCGAAGCATCCACAGACCGAACCACTCACCCGAGAGGAAGCGGGCGGCTTCACGCACAATGCGACCGCGGCCGTACCGAGCGCCAAGGCCGAGCCCGTCCGGCCGAGCACCGAATAGCGCTGGCGGATAATCGATTACCCTGCGCGCCGCCGCCCGATTACGCCATTACGGGCGGCGGCGCCTCGTGCGGCGGGTGCCGACCACACCCCCTACACGGCTGCCGGCAGACCCGATCAGGCCGCCTTGGCGATGGCGAACGGCTGCCAGCGGTACACCTCGCTGGCCGCACCGTGCAACAGCGCGAGATCGACCGCGTCGAGCATTGCCTGTCGCGGACCGGATCGGCCGAGCTGAGCGGCGGAAACGGCAAGGCGCAGCACACCGCCGCGACGTGCGGTCCTGGCCGCACCGAGCACCAGCGCCCGACACCACCACGGCTCGGCGCGGAACCCCTCGCCCATGCCGTAGACACGCGCCTTCTGCGCGATATTGCGCTCGAGATCGAGAATCGAGGTCAACCCGAGCGCGACCCGGAAACCGGCCTCGGGCAGGGCCTCGATGGCGCCCGCCGAGGCATCCCAGCGTGGGGCCGCGAACAGCCGGGTGCGCAATTCCGCCTGCTCGAGCACCCGATCCGCCGCGGTCAGCCGCAGGCGCGCCTCGTGCCGGGGCAGGGTGGCGAATTCGGCTCGGCGCCGCTTGGTCGCCGCCTGGTCGTAGCCGTGCAACACGATCGCATCGCCGCGGGCCCGCCGACCACGCAGCCAGGCCTGTGTCGCCGGGTCTTCCAGCAGCCGGTAGCCACCCTTCAATCGAGGCGCGACCAGCAGCGAAAGTCGTACATCGCGGCGATCCATTTCGGCCGCGAATTCGATAGCCGCGTCCCGCGTGGTGTCCCGGATCCCGGAAATCGACACGATCAGCTCAGCGTTCATGACCTCACGGTGCCAGCCGCAGATGTACTCGGCGTGCAGGGCGGATGACCCGCCGACGAACACTGCGCCACACCCGCGGCACATCTGCCCTAGTATCTCCGACGTGAAGGCAGCCCTGCTCAGCGCTCTGTCCGTTCCACTCCTCCTCATCGCCCCGGCGACGGCGCTAGCCGATCCGGGCGATCCCCAGATTTTCAGCCAAGACGAAAAGTGCACGGCGACACAGGGTTTCGTGGACCAGGTGCGCAGCCGCACTCCGGAGGCGACACCGGATCAGATCGCCGATGCCTACATCACGATCATGGACGCGAACGGCGCATATCAAGGGATCGAGCAATATCGCGACAGCGATCGCGAGACATTCCTGGAGAACATGCGCACCTGCGGCCTCTGAATACGGCGCCTACCAGCGCTCCCAGTGCAGTACCTGCGCCCTCGGCACCCGGACGGCGGGTTTGAAGTCGGTGCCGAGGGTGTAGGCCAGCGGAATGAATGCCGCGAGCATCACCTTGTCGTACGGAATCCCAAGTGCCGCAGCGAGTTCACGCTCCAGCGGCCCCTGCGCGCTGGTCCAGGTGGTGCCGAGTCCGCGGGCTCGAGCGGCGAGCATGAAGCTCCACACCGCGGGCAGGATGGAACCCCAAGCGCCGGACTGGATCTCGACCGAGGCGCGATCGGTTCGGCCCTCGATGGCCGGAATCACGATGGCCGGAACGCGATGGATGTTGTCGGCGAGATAGCGCAGACCGTCGAAAACCCGCTCGGTCGAACGCGGGGCGTAGTTCATGCGCCACACATCATCGACGGTCAGCGGCTGTCCGGTCCCGACGGTGAGCGCGCGACGGAAGATATCGCCGACCACTCGACGCCTGGCCGGATCGGTGACGACGATGAAATGCCAGCGCTGCCGATTGCGGCCGGTCGGCGCCTGGGTCGCGAGATCGATGCACTCCTCGATCAGCTCGCGCGGCACCGGACGGTCGAAATCCAGGCGTTTGCGCACGGCACGGGTTGTGGACAGCAACTCATCCGGGGTCAGATCCAGCGTTGTCATCAGGTGCTCCTCGGGCCGAATTCGTCTGATCAGACCGTATGTCCACAAATCATCTGCTGTCAAATGATTGGCCAGCAGATGGTTGATGGTAGGCTGACACGACCGATAGCGAGGAACCATGACGACCGACACCAAGCCGACCTACTTTCCACGGCTGACCGCGGAGCGGCCGGATATCGCGCTGTGCCGCGCGTCGACAGCCGTGGCCAGGGCTGGCGAAATCCACGCCGCGACACAGGGTTTGGGTGTCGGTCAGCAGTTGGTGTTGAAAATGCTCGATGCCGTCGGCGCCTGTTCACAACAGACGCTGAGCGAGGAACTCCGGATCGATCGCAGCGTCATGGTCAGCGTCTGCGATGACCTGGAGAAGTCGGGTTATGTACGGCGCGAACGCAATCCGCACGACCGGCGCTCCTATGCCGTGACCGTCACCGACGCGGGCCGCGAACGGCTACACGAGGCGGAGGCGGCAATTCCGGCCTTCCTCGATGCGACCTTCGCGGCGCTGACCGCCGCCGAGCGCCGCCAGCTCACGGCGCTACTCGGCAAGCTATTGGCACCCGCCGGGTGAGCGGCCGGGGTGGACCGGCCGCTCGCCGAACCTACGCGTCGGCCAGGCCGAGGGTGTCGAGGACCCAGGCGTATTCGAACGCGACTTCCTTCCACACCTCGTAGCGGCCGCTGACGCCGCCGTGGCCCGCGCTCATTTCGGTCTTGAGCAGCAGCGGCGCATCGCCGGTCTTGGTGGCGCGCAGTTTCGCGACCCACTTGGCGGGCTCGACGTAGAGCACGCGGGTGTCGTTGATGCCGGTGACGGCCAGAATGGCCGGGTAGTCCTTGGCTTCGATGTTCTCGTAGGGGGCGTAGGACTTCATGTAGTCGTAGACACCCTTGTCCGCCAACGGATTTCCCCACTCGTCCCATTCGATGACGGTGAGCGGCAGCGACGGATCGAGAATCGAGGTGAGCGGATCGACGAACGGGACGTTGGTCAGAATTCCCTTGAACAGCTCGGGCGCGAGATTCGCCACCGCGCCCATCAGCAGACCGCCCGCACTGCCGCCGTCGGCCGCCAGCCGGTCCGCCGATGTGACACCGGTATTGATGAGATGCCTTGCGCAAGAGATGAAGTCGGTGAAAGTGTTCTTCTTGGTGAGCGTCTTGCCGTGCTCGTACCAGAGCCGTCCCATTTCACCGCCGCCGCGCACATGCGCCACCGCGAACACCATGCCGCGGTCGAGCAGCGAAAGCCGCGATACCGAGAAGGACGGATCGATAGGGGTCTCGTAAGAACCATATCCGTACAGCAGCAGCGGTTTCGGGCCCGCCGGCAACCCCTTCTTCCGAACCAGCGAGATCGGAATCCGGGTGCCGTCCGCGGCGATCGCCCAATCCCGATGCTGCTCATAGTCGTTCGCGTCGAAGCCGCCGAGTACTGGTTGCTCCTTGCGCAGTAGCAACGCGCCGGTAGCCGGGACATAGTCGAAGACCTGCGTGGGCGTGATGAACGAGGTCAGCCCGATCCGCAGCGTCGGCTGTTCCCACTCGGGATTGGAGCCGGAACCGACCGCGAAGAGTTCCAGATCGAACTCGAGTTCGCGCCGCTCGCCGTACCCGGATTCGGTCAGCGGCCAAATGGCAACACGGGGCAGGGCCTCGCGCCGGTAGCTCAGCACCAGATGACTGGCGAACGGGTCGATATCCTCGAGTCGCACATCATCGCGATGTCCGATCAGCAGCGTCATATTCGACGGATCCGATACCGGGGCCTCGGCGAGCACGAAGTTCTCCGCCTTCACCCCGTCCACGACGTCGTTGTGCAGGATCAGGAAGCGGTCCTCGCCACCGACCACCGCGTGTTCGGCCCCGTACTCGACGCCCTCGCGGCGCGGCAGGATGACCCGGAAGTCCCCTTCGGGATTATCGGATTCGAGCACCCAGCCCTCGCTGGTGATCTTGGAGTTGACCGAGATCATCAGGTACTTCTCCGAGCGCGTCGCGCCGATGCTCACCCAGTAGCGCTCATCGGGCTCATGGAAGACCTTGACATCGTCCTCCGCGGCCGTGCCGAGTCGGTGCCGCCACACGGTGTCGGGCCGCCAGGATTCGTCGACCGTCTGATAGAAGACATGGGTGCCGTCCAGCGACCAGGTCGCGCCGGGTGCCGTATCCGCGATCTCGTCGCCGAGCACCTCGCCGGTGCGCAGATCCTTGAACCGCAGCAGATAGCGCTCGTCACCCCTGGTGTCGATCGAGTACGCGAGCAGGTTGCCGTCGTGGCTGATCGAGAACGCGCCGAGCGAGAAGAAGTCGTGGCCGGCGGCGACCTCGTTGCTGTCCAGCAGCACCTGCTCCCCGGGGATCTCGGTATCGACCTCGAGTTGCGGCGGAGTCCAGGCGTCGATCCCCTCGGCCCCGGCATCGATGGGGCAGCGGCAGTGCACACCGTACTGTTTGCCCTCGAAGCTGCGCGAGTAGTACCAGTACTCGCGCATCCGGATCGGTACCGACAGATCGGTCTCCTGAGTGCGCGCCTTGATCTCGTCGAAAATCTTGCCTCGCAGTCCGCCCAGATGCGCGGTCCGCGCCTCGGTGTAGGCGTTCTCGGCCTCCAGGTAGGCGATGACCTCCGGGTTTTCCTTCTCGCGGAGCCATTCGTACTCGTCGATGAAGACATCGCCGTGGTGCGCCCGCTCGGTGCGCACCGTCTTGGCGATCGGGGCCGCCACCACGGCCGATTCATCACCCGGACCGGCGATCGTTCCGGTTCCACTGTCGAGAGCCATGGGTCCACCCTACTGTTCGGGCTGCGCACCGCCCGCCGCTCGGATGATCTCGTCGAGTACCGCGCCCGCCCGGTGCGGATCGGCCATGGCCTGGTCTATGCGGCGGTGCTCCTCGCCGACCGCCGATGTCATCGATCAGTACGCACGGCGGGCCACGGCCGGACGGATCGCGACCGAGGGCATCTGGCCCTATCTACATCTGACCCGATAACGGCGACTATCCCGCCCTCGCCGATCTGCGGCTGCGCTGGTCCGGCACGCTCATCGCGCATATCGGGCAGAACCGCGCGCCCACCGATGCGGGCGCGGCCGAGGCGGTGCTCCGGCGCGGGGTCACCGAGATGGTGCCGTTCGGACGCGTGTCATCGCCAATCCCTATCTGGTGGAACGGATTACCTACGGTCTGCCGCTTTTCGATGCGCGAGGAACTGCTGTACGGGCGCGATGCGGCGGGCTAGCGCGACTGTCCACGCTGGGAGATGCGCGAAACGCGGTGCGCCTGACGGTCCGGACGCAGGGTCGCGAAGCCCAGTAGGCTCGCGGCCATGCGCGCCACAATCGCACTTCGTCTGCTGGCCGTCGCGGGGACGCTGTTCGCCACAAGCGGAATCGGCGCGCTCGCACCGGCTTCCGCATGCGCGTGCGGCGGGGTCGCCAATCCACCCGGTCACCCGGCCTCGGTGCGCGAGGAGACGGCGCTGGTCAGCTGGGACGGGCAGCGGGAGACGGTGCTCACGCGGCTCGCGCTGAAATCCGGTACCGAGCAGGCGGCGCTGATCGTGCCGACACCGAAGCCGGCGACCGTCGCGAGTGGCTCCACCGCGACCTTTACCGAACTGGCGAACTTGACCGCACCCAAGGTCGTCACCCGAAATCGATGGTTCGGCTCGGGTTCGAGCGCCGCCACGGGCGAGGGCGCGATGAGCGCTGCCGGTGGTGGCCCGACCGTCCTCGACCGCGTCCAACTCGGACCGCTGGAGGCGACAACCCTTTCCGGCGGCAATCTCGACGGCATTCGAAAATGGCTCAACGACAACGGCTACGAGATGCGTCCCGAGGTGGTCACCACCCTGGAACCGTATCTGCGCGATGGCTGGTCCCTCGTCGCCATGCGCCTCACCAGCACCCAACCACTCGACGGTGCAATGGATCCGGTACGCCTGAGCTTCGATTCGGATCGGTTCGTCTATCCGATGCGCATGTCCAGTGCCGCCAAACAGGCTCAGTACGTGCACCTTTACACGCTGAGCGAGCATCGCGTGCGCCGCTCCGATCCCGATGCCGCCGCCCAGAGTGTCCATGTCGACTTCGCGGGCCGCGTCGCCACATCGGATCCGGAACTGGCACCGGTGACCACGAATGGCCGCGACTTCCTGACCGAACTGCGCGTCTCGATCGATAACCCCGCGGATATCCGCTCCGACTTCGCTTTCGAGGCGGATACCAGCGACGCGGAGGTCTACCGGACGATCTACCGAACCGAGAACGTGGAACTGTTCGGCGTGCCCGCGGGCATCGTCATCCTCGGCGCGGTCTTCCTGGCCGCGATCGTCGTCATATTCGCCATCGTCCGCGTGCTGCGGGCCTGACCGTCGCCCCGTCAGGCTCCGATGGCCGCGCCGATGGTCGGCCAGGAGGCGTGCAGGCTGTCCTGCCAGTAGGACCAGGAGTGGGTTCCGGTTGAGCTGTATTCGATCTCGGCCGGGATGCCGAGGGCACGCAGCCGCTGTTCGAACGAGACGACGCAGGTGTTGACGCCGACCTCGACCGGGCCGCCGAGCACGATGTTCTCGGCCAGTTGGGGTTTGATCTCGGCCTCGTGCGGACCGGGTATGCCGGTGCCGGTGGAAAGGTAGATCGCCTTGCCGCGCAAGCGATCCGCGAGCAGTGCGGGATCGTGTTCGGCCCAGGCGGGGTCGCCGGGACCGCCCCACATATTCACCGGCGTGCCGCCGCGGTTGGCGATGGAGAACATCACCGCACCCATGGCGAGGGTGGTGTCGGGACAGGCGCTGTAGCCCGCGATCGCCCGGTACAACTCGGGATGGCGGGCGGTGAGGATGAAGGCGGCATTACCGCCCATGGACAGGCCGCCGATGGCATTGACGCCATTGCCGTATCGGGCGTCGATAATCGGCGGCAACTCCTCGGTCAGGAAGGTTTCCCATTGGTAGCGGCCGAATTCGGGATCGTCGCGCTGCCAGTCGGTGTAGTAGCTGGCCTGGCCGCCGACGGGCAGCACCACATTGACCTTCCTACCCAGGAAAAAGGATTCGGCGTCGGTGGCATTTGTCCAGGTGCTCTGGTCGACGCCCGGATCGAGTCCGTCCAGCAGATAGAAGGACGGGTACTCGCCGCCACCCGCGGGGTGCAGAACCTGCACTTGGATGATCCGTCCCATCGATGGCGATTCGATGAACAACGCCGAGCGGGTCGAGCTCAGTTCGTCGATCCGGTCGATCCGTGCGGCCGATGCTGTGGCCGACTCGGCGATCAGGGGGCCCATCAGCGCGATCACAAAGGTCAGCACCGCAACAGCTATCTTCGTCCGCCGCACGAACCTACCTCCGTCACCACATGACAATGGCCTACAAAGTAACTCACGCCGAGACGCTGGAGAAGAGGTTCACAATTCCGGCGTTTCCGCGGCAAACTGCCCGGTGGGTAGCAACTTTCACGCCAGCACCGGCAGTCACAGCCCGGCCCGGCGACGGCTCAGCGATCGAGCGCGCCACGGATCGAACTCGCCAGATAGTTCAGGTCGGCACGGTGCGGACTGGTCGGCCGCCCACGCAATCCGAATCCGTCGCCCGGCGTCCGCGGAATGACATGCAGGTGCACATGGAATACTTCCTGACCCGCGGTCACCCCGTCGGCCAAGAAGAAGTTAACTCCATCACACGCCACCTCGCTGGTCCGCAGCGCCGCCGCCAACTTCTGCGCCACCTGGAACAACTTCCCCCCGACCACCGGATCCAACTCGGCCAGACTCCGCGCCGCCACCTTCGGCACGACGAGCAGATGCCCCGGCGTCATGGGCCGAATGTCCATGAACGCCACCACATCATCATCCTCATACACCCGGCTGGCCTCCGCCCGCCCAGCCACAATGTCGGCAAAGATCGTGTACGGATTCACGCCGAACACTATCGCCGGTTATCGCCGTCCCGGCTAGAGGATCGGCGACGGGGTGTAGCGCGCCGCGTCCGGGTACTGGTCCACCAGCTTTTGGACGGCGGCGGCGACATCGGAGACCTGCGCCTCGGCGGCACCGATGAAGGCGGACTTGTCGGCAAGGGCGGCATCCAATTCCGCGCGGTCCAAGGGGAAGCGCGAGTCGGCGGCCAAGCGGTCCAGCAGATCGGGTTCGCGACCCTGTTCGCGCATGGCGAGGGCGACGGCCACCGCATGTTCCTTGATGACCTCGTGGGCGGTTTCGCGGCCTACACCGGCCCGGACGGCGGCCATGAGCATGCGGGTGGTGGCGAGGAAGGGCAGGTATCGGTCGAGTTCGCGGGAGATGACGGCCGGATAGGCGCCGAATTCGGTGAGCACGGTGAGGAAGGTTTCGATCATGCCGTCGATGGCGAAGAAGGCATCCGGCAGCGCGACGCGGCGCACCACCGAGCAGAAGACATCGCCCTCATTCCATTGCGCGCCAGCGAGTTCGGCGGCCATCGATGCGTAACCGCGCAGCACCACCTGCAGACCGTTGACGCGCTCACAGGAGCGGGTATTCATCTTGTGCGGCATGGCGGAGCTGCCGACCTGACCGGGCTGGAAGCCCTCGGTGACCAGCTCGTGGCCCGCCATCAGCCGAATGGTGTGCGCGAACGACGACGGACCCGCGCCGACCTGAACCAGCGCCGACAGCACGTCGTGATCGAGCGAGCGCGGATACACCTGGCCGACACTGGTCAGCACATTCGCGAAGCCGAGATGCCGCGCGACCTGCTGCTCCAACGTCGCCAACTTGGCCGAATCGCCGCCGAGCAGATCGAGCATGTCCTGCGCGGTGCCCATCGGGCCCTTGATGCCGCGCAGCGGATAGCGGTCGATGAGCTCACGCAGGCGGGTCAGCGCGATCAACAGCTCGTCGGCCGCTGAGGCGAACCGCTTGCCGAGCGTCGTGGCCTGGGCGGCGACATTGTGCGAACGCCCCGCCATCACCAGCGTGTGGTACTCGGCGGCCCGCTCGGCCAGCCGCGCCGCCACCGCGACACCGTGCGCGTGCACATGCTCCAGCGAGAGCCGGATCTGCAGCTGCTCCACATTCTCGGTGAGATCGCGGCTGGTCATGCCCTTGTGCACCTGCTCGTGGCCGGCCAGTGCGTTGAATTCCTCGATGCGCGCCTTCACATCGTGGCGGGTGACCCGCTCCCGCTCGGCGATCGAGGCGAGATCCACCTGATCGATGACCCGCTCGTAATCCGCGATGACGCCCGCGGGCACGTCGATGCCGAGTTCGGACTGCGCCCGCAACACCTCCAACCACAGCCGCCGCTCGAGCACGATCTTGTTCTCGGGGGACCAGAGATGCACCAACGCGGGGCTGGCGTACCGGGTGGCAAGGACGTTCGGGACGAGGCTCACGTTCGGTCAGTCTAGTGTCCGGAACCTGTCGACCTGCTGCGGCGTCGCGGGTGCGACGATATCGATGACCTCGAGCAACGCGCCGCGCGCCATTCGCCGCGGTTCCGGATCCATTTCGCTCAGCGCCGCCACCACGGCTCCGTCGACCACCGCGACCATCCTGCGCAACTGCTCCGGCCGAACCGCCCGATCGGAGCGGCGCAGCACATCGGCGAGCAATTCGTCCAGCTGCGCCCTTAGTCGTAGCTGCACTTCCCGCAGTTCCGGATGCCGAGCCGAGGCCACCGAACGCTCATAGCGGGCGATGAGCTGCCCACGTGCGCCCTCGTCGTGTCCGTCGGCCCACACCAGCAGGTCCAACACCAGATCGACGGTCGCCTCCGCGCCGCGCCGGCGGTGGCTCACCTCGCCGACCCGACGCCGCATCGCGTCCAGTTCCGCGTTGCCGCTGAATTCGACCGCTCGCGCGATCAGATCATCGAGCGACTCGAAGTAGTACGTCGTCGACGCCAGCGGAAGGTCGGCGCGCGTGGCCACCGAGCGATGCCGCACCGCATCGAATCCGCCTTCGAGTAACAACTCGGCGGCGGCTGCTACCAAAGCCTGGCGACGCCGTTCGCCTTTCGGGGTCGTCGCGGTTATCACCGTGCCATCGTGCCAGTCGTCATCAGTTCATCCGTGCGAAATCAGAGAGGAAACCCAGAGAATGAAACCCAGCCATCGTTGTTTTACCGCATCTGCTCGTTCGGGGTGCCGAACTGTGCAAACTCGTTGTCGGACAGCATGATCAACCACGCAGATAGTGACCCAACCGAACGAGTGCCGCCTCGATGTCCGCGGTGGCCCCGGCGAAGGAGAACCGCACGGTCCGGTGCCCCGCCTTGGTATCGAAGTCGACACCGGGCGCCAAGGCGACGCCGGTGTGGTCGAGCACCTCGGCGCACCACTTCCTGGAATCGTCGGTGAGATGGCCGATGTCGGCGTAGGCGTAGAAGGCGCCGTCGGCCGGGGCCAGGTCGGTGATGCCGAGCTTCGGCAGCCCCTCCAGCAGCAGTTGCCGATTCACCGCGTAGCGCCGAACGTGACCGTCGAGTTCCGCCTTGGCCTCGGCACCGAACGCGTGCAATGCCGCGTACTGCGAGACCGCGGGCGGGCACACGGTCATATTGGATGCCAGCCGCTGCAGTGCGGGCCGCAATCCGCGCGGCGCCAGCATCCAGCCGAGCCGCCAGCCGGTCATGGAAAAGTATTTCGAGACCGAACCGATGACCACGGATTCGCGCGAGGTCTCCCAGGCCGATGACGTCCGTCCGACGCTGACGCCCTGGTAGGTGATGCCGTGGTAGATCTCGTCGGAGATCAGCAGGGTGCCGTGCGCATCGCACCAGCGGGCCAGCGCGGCGAGCTCATCCGGATCGATCATGGTGCCGGTCGGGTTGGCCGGACTGGCCACGATCAGACCCGCGGGCGGTTCCGGAAGCGCCGCCAACATGGCGACCGTCGGCTGGAATCGGGTCTCCGCACCGCAATCGAGTTCGATGACGCGACACCCCAGCGCGACAAGGGAGTTGCGGTAGGCCGGATATCCAGGCCTGGCCACCACAACGGTATCCCCGGCGTCGAATGCGGCCAGGAAGATGAGGGTGAACGCGCCGGAGGATCCGGTGGTCACCACGACATCGTCGGGTTCGACCGGGTATCCGTAGGTATCGCGGTGGTGTTCGGCGATCGCCTCGCGGAGCGACAGAATGCCGAATGTCTCTGTGTAACCGAGTAATTCGGAATCGATCGCCGCCCTCGTCGCGCGCAGCACCGGTGCGGGTGCGGGCGTCGACGGCTGACCGGCCGCCAGCACCAGCACATCGCCGTGCGTCCTGGCCCGTTCCGCGGCGGCTTTCCAGACATCCATCACGTAGAAAGGTGGAATGGTCGACCGGCGAGATTCTCTGGACACTAGACGTACGGTAGACGGTCCCGCAGGTCGCGTGGACGCCGATCCTCGGCTTTTATCAGGTACCGAATCGCGACCGACCCCGTGGTTCGGCACGTGCGCGGCGGCCGGCACGGGTTATTGTCGGCGCTGATGCTTGACAAGGCGCGCCGTGTGCGGCTGGACCGAGTACCCGGGGTGGGTGGCATCGGTGTCATACCCCCCGATTGGCGTGCCGCGTCGCGGGAACGACGGCGGTCCGAGTTGCGTGCGCTGTCGGGGCGGGCACGCGAGGTCCTCGGCGAGTGTAGGGACGGCGTGGTCTGGCTGCGTCGGCAACCGACACCCGACCTGCGCGCGCTCTGGGCGGACCGGCCCAAACCCGACTACCGCACACTGTTGCGCAAGCACCGGATCCTGATCGCCGGAGTCTGTGTCACCGCCGTCTTCGCGGCCGCCGATTCCTCGTTCACCTGGGGCGTCACCGAACGCACGCCCGGCAAGGACGAGGCGCAACGCGTCGCCTTCGCCTATCCGCAGCAGGTGCAGTCGACACCGCCGTCGGTGAAGCGCTATCTGAATGCCATCGCCAACGGTGAGCGCATCCGTGAACAAGAGGTGGTGGCGGCCGCGGCCCGCGCCACGCTGGAACGCGCCAAGGCCGAGGCGGCGGCTGCCGTCTCCGGTGAGTATCAGCCGTGGATGGCGGGCAGTGCGCCGGTCACCGCCGGATCGGTGCTGCCCGGCATCACCGGCATGGTTTTGCCGACGCGCGGCACCTTCACCTCCGGATTCGGTTCGCGCTGGGGCACATTCCACAACGGCATCGATATCGCGGGCCCGATCGGCACCCCGATCTATGCCGTCGCCAACGGCACCGTCATCGATGCGGGTCCCGCACAGGGCTTCGGGCTCTGGGTGCGCATCCGGCACGACGACGGCAGCATTACCGTCTACGGCCATATGTACGACTTCTTCGTCTCCGTCGGCGAGCGCGTTCCGGCGGGCATGCAGATCGCCCGCATGGGAAACCGCGGTGACTCCACCGGACCGCATCTGCACTTCGAGGTCATCGTCAACGGACAGCACGTCGACCCGCAACAGTGGTTGGCGGTGCACGGACTCAGTGTTTGATTGGCCGCGCCTGCGGCGCGGCGTGTTCGCGGCCCCCTTCAGTCTCGCGTCCGAGCCGTCGAGACTCGCGCCTACGGCGCATGCGCTTCGACGACACGGAACCCAGA
>NZ_JBFAWD010000046.1:0-46007 GCF_040680135.1 Nocardia sp. NPDC052112
TTGACCTCGATACCAAGGATGGGCTTAAAGGCATTGCGCGCATGGACTGGGAGGCCTTCGGTAAAGGAGAAACGACAGCGCCGCCCGAGGTGGGGGCTGTGCCGGAGGCTACTACTCCGGGCACCGGATCATCCCAGCTGTACGACGGCTATCTGCAAGCCCTGAACCGTCTGGCTGATGTGGGCAATCAGTTGCAAGACACGACTATCCAAGCCGTGAAGAAAGCCAAGGATTCCGACGACCTCCGGAAGGTATATCAGAATAAGGTCGGAGACTGGATCCGCAATCTCGGTGACCGAGCCGGGCAGCCGCCCAAAGACGGGAAAACCGAAGACGAGAACATCATGGATTACGTCAAAGAAGAGTTGGCGGCGGGCGAGAAACTGATGACAGATGCTCATCTGAGTCAGAAGGATAAAGCCAGCGAGATCGACGACCTGACTGCCAGGGCCGAGAAAGCCGAGGCCGCGGCCAAGAAGTGGGAGGACCTCTACAACAAAGAAAAGGAAAAGGGAGGGAGCGGCGGCGACGATTCGGCCGATCCGGATAATGTCGACCCAGGCGATGCCGATAATGCGGATCCCGGCAATAACGACGACTACACGCCGGACCCCATCGACACGGGTGACGGCACTGGCGACGGGACGAGCGATACCGGCACCGGCACCGGCAGCACCGACCCGCAGGATGTGGGGAATTCGGGCAGTGGGTCGGGGTCGACGGACACACCGAGCACGCCAAGTTACGATTCCGGATCCGATTCCGGATCCGATTCCGGCAACTTTGGGGATTCGATGCTGCCCTACATGTTGGCGAATTCCTTGGGGCGCAACCAGGCTGATCCCGATATGAACGATCGTCGCGACGAAGTCGATCCGAACCGGTACAACCAGTACCCGGGTGCGGCTGTCCCGGCCAACGCCTCCCAAGCGCCTGCGCAAGCCGCGACCGCCGCTCCGGCGACCCCTGCGAGCGCACCGCCGTCGAACGCGACCTCCGCGCAACCAGCCGTGGCACCGGGGCGCACTCCGGATGCCGATGGCAGCGTGCTCTATACATTCCCCAACGGAAAGACGCAGAAGGTGTCCGTCATCTGCGCCCAAGGTCTCGACGCCGCGTTCGGCAATGCCAGCAGCACCGACGCACAGAAGGCATACGAGAAGACCACCGCCAAGTGGACCGATAAGAAACAGATCGGAGCCAAGGTCGATCCGTATCAGCTGATGACCGGCGATGTGGCCATCTGGGAAAACCGGACCGCGATCGTCGTCGTTTTCCCAGAGGACGGCGGCACGCTGGAGGCGATTGTCGACGGACAACTCGTGCCGTGTACGGCGGAGATGTCCGACGGCGCGGGAGATTTCGGAAAGTTCTCCGGATTCTCGCACCCGAACGGTATCGAGCTCGCCTCCGGCGACAAGAACGCGGCACCCGCGGTTCCCGGCACGGGCGATCCGTCCGCGGCTGCGGTTCCGGTGGTCGCGGCCCCGGCCTGATCGGGGAGCCACCTGGTCGGGAATCGAAGGGTGAGAGGAGACAGTCGTGGTGCTGAATGTCGACCTGGGGGAGCTCGTCGCGACGGCGGCGGGGCTCGCCGAGATGGCGCGCGGCACCGGGGCCGCGCTGCCGAAGGGGTGGGTGGTACCGGCGGGCACCGATCCCATCTCCGCGCAGGCGGTGCCCCAGCTCAACGCACACGCGGCGAATCTGTTCAACGGAACGCTCGGGGTGCTCAACGAAGTACAGACGACCGCGCACCATATCGGTGCCGCGGCCGTCGATTACAGCACGGCCGATGACGAAGGCGGGCGGGCGATCAACGGTTCGGGCCGGGACTTGGCCACCAATCCGGTGGGCGAGGTGCAACCGTTCAGCCCACGGAAGTTGCCCGAATTCTCCGTGCCGACCGCGGGCGGATCGGTCGATCCGTTGGACTTCGCATATCAGCTGCGCACCGGGCCGGGGCCGGGGCCGGCCGCTGGATTCGCGAATTCGGTCCGCAAGTTCTTGACCGATTCTCATATCCAGGCCACCGGCGGTCTCGATAGCGCCGCGCAGACGATGCAGAACTGGACACCGGTCGGCAGTGCCGCGGCGACCAAACTCGCCCAGCATCGCGGCTGGCTCGACCAGCTCGGCACCAGCCTCGGCCAACTGGCCGACGGCATCGACACCTACCACAACGCGTTCTCGGAGGCGAAGGCCAAGCACCCGACGCCGGAGGAGATCATTGCCGCGCGCAAGGAGCTCATCCAGGCCATGCGATCCAAGAACCAGCTCGCGATAACCAAGGCGCTGGCCAAGTTTCAGGAACAGAATGCGCGTTCGCTGGAGGCCATCACCGGCTATACGACGGCCGTCAATTCGAAGACCGGCACGGGTTCGGGCTCGGGCGATGACTCCGGCTCCGATTCCGGTTCGGGCTCGGGTTCGGGATCTGGTGGCAGCGGTGATTCCAGTGAGCTGATGCAGATGTTGCCGGCACTGATGAGTGCGATGGCCTCGGGCGCCAGCGGATTGTCATCGGCGAACTCCGACTCGGGCGAGGACCTCGGGGTCGACCCCGAGATGCTCGAGGACGTCGGCGGTTACGGCTATCCGGGTGGTGGCGGCGTCGGTGGCGGCGGCGCTTCGGGCGTGCCGATCAGTATGGCCGAGACCAGCGCCTCTAGCCCGTCGGTCCAGGTGGGAGCGATGCCGATCGTCGCAACGGCGGGCACGGCGGCCAGCTCGTTGCCCCGGACATCGGTGATCGAACCGCTGCAGACTTCCGCGGCCGCGGCGCGCGGCGCTACATCCGCCGGTGGTTCGCCGTATATGCCGTATATGCCGATGTCGCCCGGCGCGGGTGGCGGCGCGGGTGCCGGTGGTGACCGCAATCGCGTGGTGGCCTGGCATCCTGATCGCCTGATGTATGTCGACGACACTCCCCACACCGAGGCGGTGATCGGCGAGCGGCCCACGATCGCACCGACCGCGACATCGCCGACGCCGAGCCAGCACCAGGCGCCAACCAATTCCGGAGGTACCGCATGAGTGATATCCACCCCGACGTGCAGGCGGCCCTCGATGCCGCCCGCGATCTGCGGCACCGCATCGCTGATCTGCGCGAGAAGATCGACGGGATCCGCGCGCGGCGGCCATCGCCGAGCGGTGCGGTCGTGCCCGAGGTCGACGCGATGGGGAAGTTGACGAATCTCTATCTGGCTCCAGGGACCGTCGACCGGTTGGAGTGCGCGGATCTGGTCACCGAGATCATGGCCGCCATCAGGGAGAGCACCGCGGATGCGGCGCGGCAGTACGAGAACATCATGGGTTCCGATTCCTGGCCGGATTCGGCGGAGACCGACTCGGCTGAGTCGGCGGAGCAGAAGGTATGACCGAGACCGGCGAGGTCACCATCGCCGCCACCATCCGGTGGCTGCACGATGAGGGCCTTGTGCGTCTGGCCGGTGTCGGTGGGCGTGTTCCCAACCCGATCGCGGCCTATACCATCGACGTCGCCACCGGCAGTGTCGGCGCGCATCCCGCGACCGGGGTCGGCGTCGGGTCGGATGTGATCACGCTCGCCGCCGACGACCTGCCATATCCGTCCGGTACCCCCAAGCGGTTGGTGGTAGTCGGCGTCACCAGTGCCGAATCGGTGCTCGTCGTCGATCTCGCGATCACCCATGCCATCGCGATCAATGCCGACCGTCCCGAAACCGCGGCCCGCGCCTGGGCGACGCAGCTGCTGCTGAATCCGGAGATCAGCATCAGCACCAACAGTTCCGATATCGCGATCGCGACCAGCACGCGCTGTCGGCACCAGTTCATTCCGGGTGGCAGTGCGACGGTGCTGAATATCGACGACCAGCACCCGCCGATCACCACTGTCACCCTCAACCCGACGGTGGAGGGGCCCGATCATCTCGATATCGCGCCGGACGGTACGGGGGAGATGTA
The DNA here is from genome assembly GCF_040680135.1 of Nocardia sp. NPDC052112. NCBI lineage: Bacteria > Bacillati > Actinomycetota > Actinomycetes > Mycobacteriales > Nocardiaceae > Nocardia > Nocardia sp. NPDC052112. The sequence continues at coordinate 3,946 of NZ_JBFAWD010000046.1, forward strand.
CCTGGGCGCCCGGTTCTGGCAATTGCGCCAGGTATTGAGCATCGAAGATGCCGTGTGGACCGCACTTTCGGCGCGGCTGGAGGACCCCGATGACTAGGACGGATATGCACTCGACGGACCTGGACGATTTCGACGACGACGACGGCCGCGACGCGGCGCCGGACTGGCGCAAATTGCTCTATGAGGTGTTCAACCCCGACCACACCGTGGGAGTAGCCTGCGATCGGTCCGGTGAGATCGTCGGCTTGCACATCACCGATGATGCCCGCGACAACGGCGATACCTGGCTGGCGGCCGAGATCGTTCGCGTGGCACGGCTGGCACACCTGAAATCGCGGGTCGGGCTGCGGGCCGAGATGGAGCACAACGGCACTCGCCCCTACACGATCGATTCGTTCGATCTGCCCACCGAGGCCTCCTATCGAGCTATCGAAGAAACCGAGTTCGGCCGGACTCACTGACCGCACTGCCGCAAGAACAGGACTCGATATGGAAAACCTGGACATTGATGCGCCGCATGAGGTGGTTGCGCGGGCGGGCCATTTCACCGCGACCGCATCCGACCTCGGCACACAGGTGGTGCAGGCGACGTCTGGTCTACAGCCGCACCATCGTCCGGAGTCCTCGCTCGATCACGCACTGGTCGCCAAGACGCGGTGGATCGAGACCACATTCGACAATGCGGTGACGGCGAGCGCGCGCCGAGCCGATGCGACCCTGCGTCACACGACGCACGTCGCGCAAGCGCTCGGCCACGGGGATGTGTCCGGGGGGACTGAGATCGACCGCTACCGATCGATCTGATCACCGGATGGAACCGGAGCGCCAAAGTCCGTATTGGCATGAGATCGTCCAGAAGAACTGGCCCGCGATCCCGCCAGGAGACTGGAGCGCGCTGGAAACACGGGCTCGCGACGGGGCCGCGGCGCTCGATCTCGACAGCCTCGACCGAGCGCGGCGCGGATTCGAGGACAGCGCCCGTTCGAGTGTCGGCATGCAGTCCATCAAGGACGATATGCGAGCCCAGCAGTGGCATCCCCGGGCCTTTGCCGATGCGCTGACCGCTGCCGCCGATGTCTTCGGTGGATTCGCGGAGCGGGTGCGCCGGACCCGCAACCATATCCTCGATATCGTCGATAGGGCCGACCGCCGGATCGCGGCGGTGCCCAAGGCCGTGGCCTCGGACGACGAAGATCTCGCTGCCGCCGAAGCGCGCCGGCAGCGGCGCATTTCCGACATCGTCGCCGAGGCCAGGAAAGAGGTCGAGGACGTCGTGCGCACAGTGCTGCAGACGCTCAACCCGACCGAATTGGCCTCGCTGGCCAAGATCGCCGATGAGCTGGGGCAGCCGGGTCCGTGGGAGGTCGGACCGTCCGGTGATCGGGATACGCCGTCGCGACATGGACCCGACGCCCATCATCCGCACGGGCGGCATCCCGATTCCCGCCATCCCGGTGACGCACGGCACCCGGGAGTGCAGCGTCCTGATGAGCCGCTGCCGGGGCTGCCGCCGCCACTCGACGACGAGTTGGATCCCGGCCGCACGGCACCGTATCCGGCGGGGTCGAATCCGCTCGGAAACGAACCTGAGCAGATGCCCGATGGTCGGCCGGTTTCGGAACCGAACGTGCAGACCCCGACGAATTCGGGGTATGGACCGGCCTCCGTCGGATCGCCGGATGACGTTGCGGCGGTGAACTATTCACCGTCGACGGCACCAGGTGCCGGGCCCGGGACATCGACGGCGGGAAGTTCGCACCCCATGTCCCCGGCCGCCGCGTCGGGCGATGCGGTCGGCGACGGTTCCGCGAGCGATGCGAGTGCGCACGCGGCGGGTGATCCAGCCGCGGCGGGCATCCGGTCGACGCAATCCGGTGCGGACCAAGCGGCTCCGGATGCGCAGACCTCCTTCACACCGCCACTGCTCGCGGGCGGCGCCATGCCGCCGCCGGTCGCAGCGTCGGGTTCGACCGTAACGGGATCGGCTCCGACCGGTTCGACGGTGTCCGCACCCGCGTCCCAGACTCGCCAACCCGTGTCGATGTCCGACTCGCGGGGTGCGGTGGCGGACGCCAGGGGGGCGGTGGTGGATGCGCGGAGCCCGGCATCGGACCAGCGCAGCGCCGCGGCGGGGCCGCCGAAAGTGGCGGTGCCATCCGGAAATTCGACAGGTGTCGGGGCACCGCCGACCAAACAGCCACTGCCGCAACGTAATACCGAGCACGAGGCGGCGCGCCCGGCCTCCGGCCGCGCTGACTCCGAGGGCAGCGACGAGCTGATTCGCGATGCCGTGGGAGCGGCGATGTTGTCTGCCGCCGCACCGACGTTCGTGCTCGGTGAGCGAGTCGACGGCGACCTGGTGCTGGCGCGCACCATCCTGGGCGGGGTGCTCACGGCGGTCGGTTCGTCGGCGGTGGGATTGTCCTGGGCGGTATCGGTGCTGCGGCATACCGGTGGGGTGAGCGCCTTCGTGACGTCGAACGAGGGGCGCGGCTGGATTCCGGCCGGACTGTTCCTGCCACGCGAGATATCGACGCCGTGGCTGTGGTCGGAATCCGATGGCACCGCATGGGAAGGCCTCGCCGATCCGGGCCGGGTGCTGGTGGAGTTCGGCCTGGCCTGGGGACGTAAATCGGGCGCCCGGCTGTCGGCGCTGGCCTCCTCACAGCAGGTCGACCCCGAAATGCGCAGGCAGTTGGGGGATGTGCCGATGGCAGGTGAAGTGACGGCATCGACCGGGATGAATCTCGGATCACCGGGAGCTGGTCTGGTGGATCGGTTGGGGCTGGTCGCGGCGCCGCAACTGGTGGAGCGGGTATCCGGGTTGCCTGCCGCGCAGATCGGGCCGCGCTGTGTCGAGTTGGCCGCGGATGCCCATGTGCGCCTCGGCAAAACGCAGGTGGGCGCGGCCGCATCGCTGGGTGCGCCGCAGCTGCGCGAGCGGATCCTGATGGCGATCCGGCGTGGTACGGAGGTGGCGGCGCAGTGGTGGGACGAGCTGCGCGACGTCGATGATCTGCTCGCGGCATCCATGCTGGCGTTGCGCACCGATGTCTCACGCGTTGCGCTGGGGGAGTTGCGATCCGAACACGTCGACGGCCGCTCCGCTACCGATGCGGCCACCCTGCGCTCGATGGTTTTCCAACGGCGCTGCAACGAGCTGGTCTTATTGCTCGCCGAGGAGTCGACACGCCAGTGCCTGCGCGATGCGGTGTACGCACATGGTCAGCTGGTGGAGCACCCGCATTTTGTGCAAACCCCTACCGGCGCGGCGGGGCCGGATCCGGCGCGGCGGCCGACCATCTCCGCGGGGCCACCCGCGCTCTAGGAGGCAAGCCGCATGGAACGATCGCACCAAGAGGACCTGCATTCGGCCGGCTACGGACTGCGCAACCAGGTAGACCATCTCCTCGACGCCTACGAACAACAGCAGACCCGGCTGGACGAAGTGCAGCGGCAGCTGGAAACCCTACGCGTGCCGGTGAGTTCGCCGGACCGGATGGTGGAGGTGGTTGTGGACGCGCAGGGGGTGCTCGCCGATGTCGCACTCACCGCGGCGGCGTTGCGCCGCCCGCTCGACGAGCTCGGGCGATCGATTACCGAAACCGCCCAGGCGGCGGCGCAGTCGGCGCGACAACAGGTCCAGACGCTGCTTGCCACCGTCACATCCGAATTCGATGGCGCGACTGCCCTGTCCGACATCGTCGAGCACGCGACCGACGTGGGCGATATCCGTACCCGCACCGAGGCGGGCGACTCGGCCGATGACGGGTCCGTCGACACCTAGAGCGCGTTCAGGAAGTTCCCAATCGTGGGAAGGATCGACAATGGGGAAGTCGGTGGAGGGAAGGACTGATCACGGCATGCCCCAGATGGAAATCGACCCTGACGATCTACGTAATCGGGGCTATCAGCACATCAAGGTCGGCGACGACACCACCGAATGGTCGAAGCAGCCAGTTGACTGGCTGGGCCAGTTTCCATCGACGTACGGCTCGATCGCGGCTCCGGTCTATGAGGCCCTGGTGAAGTACTACGCGGCCCGGGAGAAGGCCGCTCTTGCATTGGCAGACGAGCATTATCGGACCGCCCAGTCCTTGTTCGACGCCGCGGACGCATACGAACGCGCCGACCACGAGATGGCATCGAACCTCCTCAACCATGGTCGCGACGTCGGCGACCTGTCCTCCCCGTCACCCGATGGTCCGTCCGGTGGCCCGACCGGACCGACCCCGTCGGGACCCGTCACGCCGCCCGCCGGCCCGAGTGGCCCCGGTGGCGGACCTCCCTCCGACGACACCCCGTCGGCACCGGTCGGGCCGAATGGCACTGCGCCCGTAACAGGTACTCCCGGTGCACAAGGTGGCCCAGGTTCGGTACCGCCCACTTCGTCCGAGGGGTCGCCCACGCAGATCGGCGCCGGTACCGCCGCCGCATCCTCGCCAACGGCGCCGGTCGGCAACGGCGTGCTGCCGCCCGCCTCGGTCACCCCGGGTCCGGTCATGCCGGGCGTGGGCGCGGGTTCGGTGTACAGCGGGTCGGCGGACGGTCAGTCCGGACCCCCGCCCGCGGGACCGACCTCGGACGGAATGCCCGTGCCGATGCTCAGTCCGTTCGCGGCGGCCGTCGCGGCGAACAAGGAGAAGGAGGCCGAACCCGCCTACGTGGTGGGCGATGCGGTGAACGACGATCTGGTGCTCGCCAAGACCCTGCTGAGCAGCGTCCTGGCGGCCGCCGAGTCGGCGATCGGCACCGCGTGGGCGGTTGCCGTGATGCGCGGTCCGGCAGGAATCGGTGTATTCATCACCTCGAACGAGGGTCGTGGGTGGTTGCCCGCCGGGGTGTTCTTGCCGCGTGAGGTTTCCACGCCGTGGCTGTGGGATGAGATGCTCGGCGCCGATGGTGCGGGCTCGTCGTGGGAGGGCGTTTCCGATCCGGCCCGGGTGCTGGTCGAGTTCGGGTTGGCTTGGGGACCGAAGGCCAATGCGAAGCTCGCGGCGTTGGCATCGTCGGGGCCGATCGACCCGGGTCTGCAGTCGCGGCTACCCGATATCGCGATGGCGGGTCTCGTCGGTCCGGCCTACGACGTCGATCTGCGCGAGCCGACTCAGGGCATGACCGACCGGCTCGGCCTGACCGGCTCCATCCCTGCACTGGAACATGTTGCGCAGGTGGCGGATTCGCAGGTTCGGGCGCGCTGCATCGAGCTGGCGGCGGACGCACACGCCCAGGTGGGACGATCGGTGAGCGCGCCGAGCGCAGTCACCGCATCCGCGCTGCGGCAACGAATTCTGGCGATGGTGCAGGCCGGGCAGCCGGTATCGCGCGAACTGTGGGACGAACTGCGCGACGCCGACGACCTGCTGGCCGCGGAGATGCTCTCCCGGCGCGTCGATGTGGGTCGGGTCGGGCTGGGTGAGCTGCGCCTCGACAGCGAGGTATCGGATCTGCGCGCAATCGTTTTCGAGCGTCGGTGCAATGAATTGGTCCTGCTTCTCGCGGGCGAGCCGACCAGGCAGTCGCTGCGCGACGCCGTCTACGCGCACGAACAGATCGTGGAACATCCACTGTTCGTGGCGGTCCCGGCCGCGGTGTCCGCCGCGGAAGTCGATCGGCCCGTCCCCTCGGTTGTCCCCGGTGCGGTCTCGGCGCCGGTCGTCACCGCCGGCCCGCCGAACGGCGCGGTGGTCGCGCCGCCGACCGTCGCGCCGCCGACCGTCGTGCCCGATGTCACCTCGGAACGGTCCTGAACGATGATCGGTGGACGACGGTTCGCTGAGAGAGGAGCGCGAACCCGCGAAGGGCCTCGATACCTGGCACTGCTGGTCAGCGGGTCTGTGAGCTGGGATATCGCGGGTGCGGAAAGGATTGTCTGACCTTGGATATGGACCCCGATTCACTGCGTCGACTGGCCGTCGCGCAGGAAGATGCCGCAGCACGGGTCCTGCGTTGGGCTCACCGGCCTGATGACTGGCTGAAAAGCTTTCTCCACAACTATGGCTCGATCGCTCTTCCGGTGTACAAGGCAATGGATACCTATTACGACAACCGGGAACGCGCCGGCAAGAACATGGCCGCCCAACACCTCCGCGCGGCGCGGAACTTGCGCGAGGCCGCCGACCAGTTCGAACGAGGCGACGACCATGGGGCCAGGGACATCGGCCAGGTGGGAATCGGGCCGGGGCCCGACCATCCGTCGGGACCCGGCCCGGCTAGCCCTGGACCGGTGGACCCCCGGCCGGTAGAACCCGGCCCCACCGGGCCCGGCCCTGCCGAGTCCCGCTCGACGGAACCCCTTCCGCCGCAATCACCTTCGGCAGAACCCGGCCCGACGGGCCAGCCATCCACAGGTGCCCCGTTCGTGCCCATCGGCCCGTCCGGCCCCGGCGTCTCGGTTCCGCCGGTGTCGGGACCGGCCGGGACTGCTGCCGGAGCCGGCCAGGCCCCCGCCGGAGCGGGCTCGGCCCACGGCGTCCCGCCCGGTCCGGCCGTGAGTGCGCCGGCAGCCCCGCGGCCGCCCGCTGTCTCGGCCGGCCCACCCACTGGCTCTGGCGTCAGGATGTCGGCACCCACATCGTCCGGCGCTGGCGGTGCAACCGCACCTGGCGCCGTAACGCCGTCGCCGAGAACGCTGCCGGCAGCGGTCGCTGCGGCCCGGAAACGTACGGCCGGTCCGGCGCACGTGGTTGGTGCGCCGGTGAACGACGATCTGGTGGTCGCGCGCACCTTCCTGGCCGCTGTGCTGGCCGCGACGGAATCGACGGTGGTCGGCGTGTCGTGGGCAGTGGCGGTACTGCGCGGTTCGTACGGTGCGGGGCTGTTCATCACCACCAATGAGGGCCGCGGTTGGCTGCCGGCTGGCCTGTTCCTACCGCATGAGGTCTCCACCCCCTGGCTATGGGACGAAATACTCGGCGACGGTGCCGGTAGCCCGTCTGCGGTATGGGAAGGGCTCGCGGATCCGGCCCGGGTATTGGTGGAGTTCGGCCGGGTATGGGGGCCGAAGGCCGGTGCCGCACTCACCGCGCTGGCGTCATCCGATCCGATCGATCCCAAGCTGCGCGCCGAGGTCGGCGTCGGCGCGACCGAGGGCATGATCCGGCCCACCGACGACGTCGACCTGCGGGTGCCCACTATGGGCACCGTTGATCGGCTCGGGCTGGCCCGGTCGGCCGATACCATCGACCACCCAGACGTCGCGCCCGATGCACAGGTGCAGGACCGCTGTGTGGAACTGGCCGCTGAAGCGCACACGCGCCTCGCGCGTACCGGGCCCGCTCCGGTGGAGGCGGACGAGATGGCTCGGTTGCGGGACCGGATCATCGCGACTCTGCAAGCCGGGCAGGAGGTGCCACGGCAGTGGTGGGACGAGCTGCGTGCCGCCGACGAGCTGCTCGCGGCAAGTCTGCTGACCCGCCGTGTCCACGCCGCCCAAATCGGAATCGGCGGCCTGCGCGTCGGGGACAACGTGGATGCTTTGCGCACCCTCGTCTTCCACCGCCGTTGCACCGAACTGGTGCTCTTGCTCGACGGCGAAACCAGCTGGCAGCGGTTGCGGGACCAGGTGTACGCATACGAGCAGGTTGTAAAACATCCGGCGTTCGCGGATGTTCCGACGGCTGTGGCGGGGCCGGAAAGCGGCCGGTATCAATGGCCGGTCCATGTGCCGCGGGTTACCGCGGGATCGAATGAACGTGTTGTGTCGGCGACTACCGCTGCGGGTACCCCGCGAGCTGAGGGGGATGCATGACTGATTACTGGCAGTATGATCCCGGAAAAGCAGAACCCAGGCAACTGGACTCTCCTCCTAAGTCGGGCTATTACTATGCAACCGAGTCGTCCTGGGGCTCTGTCGAAAAAGTTACCCTGTATGCCCCTGATGGAAAGCCCGTCGAATCAAAAGGCGGTCTCGATGAGCTCAAATATATTGCCGACAGTAATGGGAAGAAATATGAAGTAAAAGTAGACGATGGAATTCTCTGGGGTTTAGGAAGCGATCGCTATAATCTTAATCCGGATAAGCCGCTCAACGAGAAGCCGCTCGGATGGAAAGACGATGGGAGCACCGACACACTTCCGGCGACCAAGGACCGCCGTGAAGACCGAGTGCTGCCGGGGGAAAAGCTGGCTCCGGAGGGATCCAAATCTGTCACCGAAGGCACGGCGCGTGATTCGATCTCCAATGGTGACTATACGGTCAAGCTGAACTCGGACAATGAGCTTATTCTCACCGACAAAGACGGGAATCAGCTGTGGGGATACTCTGGAGCCGACGCCGCTGACCTGTTCTCGTCGAACTACGAAATCAAGGTCGATCCGGACGGCAGCATCAAGCTCATCGACCCCAAAACTCATGAGGTGGTGCGGACCCTCCGGGAAGCAGGGGACCCCAAGCATGCGAATCTGGTATTGCTGTACCATCCGCCGGCCGAGTCCGTGAAATTGCGCATCGCGATCGATGAAGCGCAGAGCGCGTTGCAACTGCAGGTGGACTGCTTCGCGAAAGGAAAGGCCGCACTGGCCGAGGATGTCGGAGACTGGCTGCACAACCAGGGATTGACCGACAAGGACAATAAATCCTCGCTCACCACTTCCTATAACGAGGATTATCTCAATTACGACACGCACGTCAAGAATCACTTCAAAGATTTGGACCAGAAGATCCGTTCGATCGCACTCGATACGAATAAGGTCAATGACGAGGCACTCGGAAAGATAATGGACCAGGTCAACGTACTCGACGATCGGCTACGCGATGTCACCGAGAAAGATACCGAGGAAGTGCCTACGAAGGGACAACAAACCTACAAGCGCATCTTGCCCGATGTAGAGATGCCGCTCTTCGGTCTTATTGACAAGGCCGTGGAGGCTGTCGACGGTATCATCGACAATGCGAAACAGACAAATGATGACAACGGAAAGAAGACGGGTGAGGAATCGCCCGAATACAAGGCGGGCAAGGACGACGGGTATAAAGCCGGATATAATGCCGGTCTGGCTGCCGGCGGAAAGGACGGCGGTGGTGACGATAGCGACACCACCCCCACCGACACCACTACGGTCCCCACCGATTGGACGGACAGTTATGATGACCTGCTGACCTCCGGCAAGGAGGGGAGCACCGATGGTGCGTCCGACTCCACCACCGAGGATACGACAACGGGAACCAGCGGCGATAATTCCTCGATACTGGCTACGATCAAGTCCGAGATCGATAAGATCAAGAACGGGAGCACGAAGTCGTCCGGCAATGGGTCGAACAACGGGTCGTCGGCCAACAATGGCGCCGGTAATTCGAGCAACAACAATTCTGGCAACAACGCGATGCAGCAGTACATGATGATGCAGGCGCTGTCGAGCATGTTCAATAAGGACAAGCAACCACAGGAAAGCGATCGGGACCGTGCGGAGAAAGAGGCCGCCGAGCGTCGCGCCGCCGAATCGCAGCAGACGGCACAGGCGTCGGCCACCAATCCGGCGACGATGACGGATTCCGGCGTGGTCTCCGCGACGCCCGGTACGCCGCCGCAGCTGTCCACCAACGGCAATGCCCAGGTGGATATGCGCCTGCCCGATGGTTCGACCCAGAAGGTGGCCTCGTCGGTGGCGCAGGCGGTCAACAAGGAGCTGAACAACCCGAACGGCAGCGATGCGCGGGCCGCCTACTCGGGTACCGGAGCCGACATGTCACGGGCTACTCCGGTCGCCACTTCGGATCTGCATACGGGTGATGTCGCGCAGTGGACGGACCGTAACGGCAATGTAGTCGCCACCGGTTTGGTGGTCGTCGACGGCGCGGGTCTGCACTTGATCTCGAGTGGCCATTTGGTAGCGATCGATTCCGCTAACCCGCTGTACGGCGGGCATGACGACTACAAGTTCAGTGGATTCGTCCGTCCAGCCGACGGCAGTGCCGCGGTGGCGGCCAGCCAGGCCACCCCGGCCGCACCAGGTGCGGTGACGGCCCCGCCGAGTGCGCCCGCGGCACCGCCCACGGTGAGCGCGCCGGCCGCGACGATCTGAGTCCGCGAAGTCCCGGCCGCGCAGGATCGCGACTGTGCCGGAATCCGGCTGTGTCGGAATCCGACACAGCCGGGCTCGATTCGACGACTAGGACTGCACGACAGGGGAATCGGTTTCGTCCACCTCGCCCTCGGCGTCCACGGCCGCTGCCGTCTCCGCTTCGTTCGAGGTGGCTGCGGGTGGCCGGGTCGTCGAGCGCCGGACGCTCGCACGGGCCGGCACCATAGGTGAATTCGCCGCGGGTGCGGCTGATCCCGGTGCCGTCGATCCTGGTGCGTTCGGATCCGCCGGCGCGGTGGCCGCCGGTGCCGGGGTCGGGCTGCCCGGTGCTGGAGCCGCGCCGGGCGCGGCTGCCTGCGCTTGTCCGTCCTGAGGTTGGGTCCCGTCCGCGGGTGCGTCCTTGTCCTTGTTCGGATCCTCGTGGCTCTTCAACAACTCTTGTGCGATCGGTGCCGCCGCCATCGCCGCCATCGGGATCATCGACATGAGCCCCTGCACCAGCGAGCCCAATCCACCGCTGCCGGAATCACCGCTGCTGCTGCTGCCATCGGAGCTGTCATTGCCGGAATCCGAGTCGCTGGAGTCACCCGCCATTTCCGCATTGGAATCGGCGACGGCGGTGACCTTCTCGTAGACATCCTCGACCGCGGCGGCAATGGCCTTCATGAGCGCCACTTCCTGAGCGGACTTCAACTTGCCCGACCCGACCGCCTCGAGTTTGAGGTTGAGGTCCTTGACCACGGTCTGGATCGAACGCAGGGTCCGATCGTTCTCGGCCGAGACCACGATGGCGGTTTTCATTACCTTTTCGTCCATCGTGATCAGTGCGGTCTGTTTGGTCTCGACCTTGGTGAGCGCCGCCTCGTACTGTTCGGCGGTCATACTATGGCCGAGGCTTTCGTAGATCACCGGCTTCATCAGATCGTCCACATTCGGTGGCGGGTCTGTCAGGCCTCGGCCCAAGAGATCGACCGCGGTTTGGATTTCGGCCTCGGCCAACGCGATGAAGGACTTCAGGCCGGCCCGCGCACCCGGCGGACGGACCAGTTGGACGGTCCAGTAATGACCGGTCTTGGTGGTGGTGCTGGATGTCGTTGTGGCGCTCGACGTGCTGGAATCGCCCCCCTGGAGTGCTGTCAGCAGCGCGTCCAGGTCTCCGGTCGTGGCAGTTTCCGTCGCATCTGCTGCCATATCGTCGACACCGCCTCCCTTGAAGTTCTTCATATTGTCTCGGCTTCCCGCCGCTGGGAATGGGAATCTCGTCGGCTTGCCGCATAGTCGTAGGAATCCCAGAACTGGGAAGGAATGGAATGGCGCCCACACTGACCGACGATCTCCACGGCGTGCTGCAATCGCTGCTCGGGCTCTACGGCGACGGCCAACCCGATCCAGGACGCGCGACGACCGTCGTCGAGGCGATCGCGCACCAGTTCAACGCGCACTCCGGCGCCGGCGCGGTCGGATATACCGATGCTCGCAGCTTGCAGGCGGCGACGGCCGAATCCCATGCGGGCCGAGACGGCGTGGTGTACAAGGCGGTCGCGGAATCGAGTGACGGCACGGTCAACGGCCGCAATCGGCTCAACGACCAGATCGCCGAATTCCGAACCCGCGCGATGGCGATCGCGTCGGTCGGTGACACCCGATTCAGCGGGCCGGCACTGCTCGACGCGGCGCGGACGACTATCGCCAATGCCACCCGGCAGGTCGATGCCGATGTCGTGGCCGTGCGCCAGCGTGCGGCACAGATCGTGCCGACCACCACGCCGCAGGTTACCCGGCGCAAGAGCACCACAACGCGTCGTCGGCGTCGGGCTCGTTCGCGCTCTGCGGTGCTCTCGCGCGGCGGTCGGGTACGGGTGCCATCGGACGGGACGGCGGGCAGCAAGGCTGTCGGAGCGGCCAGCGAATGGCTCGGTACGCCTTATATCTGGGGTGGCGGCGGCGCGCACGGACCGAGCGGTGGTGGCTTCGACTGTTCCGGGCTGACGCAGTACGCGATCGCTCAGGCCTCTGACGGTCAAGTGGTGTTGCCCCGAACCACCTATGAGCAGATCTACAGCGGGGTGCGAGTGTCCCCGCACGATGTGCGGCCGGGCGACTTGGTATTTCCCGCGAGTTCATTCAGCGCGCGCGGACCGGAGCACGTCCAGCTCGCGGCCGGCAACGGCATGGTTATCGAGGCTCCGTACTCGGGTTCGACGGTGAAGTGGTCGCGCATGTCCGAAAACGCCGTCGTCGTCCGGGTGCTTTGATGGTCGAGCCGCTGGCGCCGGAGGTCGCGCACTTCCTGGACTGCTGCGGCGTTCGGTATCCCGATATCAATGACGGCGAGGTCCGCGTACTCGCCGTCAAGGTGCGCGCCTTCGCCGCGGATGTCCTTGGCGGCCCCGCGACGACCGACGGCGAGGGTGCGACCGATACCTATCGGCGGCTCGTCGCGACGTGGACGAGTACGAGCGACGACCATACGGCGCAGTTCGAGCGGGTGTGCGCCCTGGTGGCGAAGGCATTGGACGCGATCGCCTATGTGATCACCGTGACCAAGGCCGTGGTGCTGACCGAACTCGCCGCGCTGGCAACGACTTACGCGAGCATCATGGCCACGCCCGCGGCGGCGGCGGTCGGTCCCTCGGTCGTGGCGGCGGCGCGTCGATTGTGTGCGCGGCTGGAAGATGCGCTGGTCGGCTACGTCGTCACCGAGGTGATCGGCAAATCCCTCGAACCGCTGGGGCGCAGCATCGACGAAATGCTCACCGGTGTCGGCGCGGATGCGAAGGCTCCCGAGGGTCATGCCGACGAATTGGTCCGTAAGACAGTGACGTTCGCCGATGCGGTGGCCGAAACCAGTCGTGCTTTGGTCCGTGAGGTCGAGGCCGGTCCGGTACGGCAACAGCCGGTCACGCCGACACGCACGCGGGGATTCGTAACACCGTGGGCGCGTGCGATCAGGGCATCGGTGGCCCGCGCGGCCACCACTCCTACGACGGTGCCACCGAGGGCTTTCCGATCGGTGGACAGTCGTGCCACGACGGCGCGCAAGCCGCGCGAGACGCCGTGGTCGAAGCTGCGCCGTCAACAAGAGGCGGGAGCGGGAGCGCTCGGGTCGACGATGTCGGTGCCGACCGTCCGGCGCCGCGATCGAGGTTGAACTCACCCGATACGGGATGGCTGCCGCCAAGTGGTGTGGGATGCGGCGGCCGGGCGGTGTGTGGGGGATTCCGCCCAGCCGCCGCACAGGCGGACCGCTGGGGTAAGAGGGTTGACGATCCGCCGTTCGCCATGCGGTGGCTGGCTACCGGGTCTCGGTAGCCAGCCACCGCTGGATGGGTTGGGTCTTCGGGATGAGGTACCGTCGACCCGAATTCATCATACCGCTAAATAGTGGTACATTCAATAACGGTTCGTTAATTAATGTGAACAAACTGGGCCGCGGACGTCGATCTTTGCTGATAGAGGGGTTTCCTCGGCTGCCCGCCTTCCCAATCCTGGGGATAGGTCGATGCCGCGACGTGACCTGAAATAGCTATCTTCGGTCCACGAGATCGTCGGAAGGGAAGTCCGAGTTGTCTGCGGCCGAGGACGCGTTCTATACAGGTGTTCAGAGTCTGGCGCTGGTCGCCGGGGGTGTGCGTAACGAGCAACATGCGGTGGCCGCTTTCCGTGCGGCCACCGATCTGGACCCGGACATGTGCGATGCCTGGCTGGGCCGGGCTATGGCCGGTGAGGTCACCTCCGAGGTGATCTACGGCGCCTACCGCTCTGTGCACAATCTCTACCGGGATCAGCAGCGGGCCGGTCTGGTCGATCGCGCACTCTGGTGTCAGGTGGAGATCGGCGTCTACGGGCTGCGCGTGGCCATGGCGGATCGGGATCAGATCGCCATCGCCCAGGCCTGCTCCTATGCCGACGGTGGTGAATGGCAGGAAGCCGCAGCCATTCTCAACGAAGTGCCCCGCGATGACGTCGCCGACTTCGTGCGGATGTCATTGTTCTTCCGCACCAAACAGTGGATCGACGTGCTCACCGCCCGCAATGCGAAGCCTTCGCTCGATGACGGGCTGCTCGATATCGCCGCCGAACTGATGACCGCGCAGTCGCTCGCGCATCTCGGCCGGCTCGGTGAGGCGCTGCCGCGCGCGCAGCGCATCGTGGAGGACAGCCAGTCCGGCAATCTGTCCTACATCTGGGCGGATGCGCACTACCTGCTCGGCATGCTGCTGCGCCACGACGGGGATCACGAGGCAGCCGACAAGATCCTCAAGGGGCTGCAGGGCTCGGCGTTGTGGCCGGATCGTCCGGACTGGCAACGCGCGGTGCGGGACAAGTCATTTCGGATCGAAATCACCACCGCCGAGGTTATCGCATCGCGGAGTAACCAGTGGGATCCGAAGTCCGGCGACGATCCGGCCGAAGTCGCCGCATCGGCTGCGAGGATGCAACGGGAATCGCTGCTGGAGGAGGCATCGGACCTGTTGCGCACGCAGATCGGCATGGACTCGGTCAAGGAGCAGGTCGACCGCCTCAAGTCGGGTGTACTGATGGATCAGGTGCGGGTCAAGCGCGGGCTCGCCGTCGATTCGCGCTCCCAGCACTTGATCTTCTCCGGCCCGCCCGGCACCGGCAAGACCACCATCGCTCGGGTGATCGCCAAAATCTTCGCGGGCCTGGGAGTGGTCGAGAACGCCGAAGTGATCGAGGTGTCTCGCAACGATATGGTCGGCACCCACCTCGGCCATACCGCGCCGAAGACGAACGCGTTGATCGACTCGGCGTTGGGCGGCGTGCTGTTCATCGATGAGGCGTACACGCTGGTCCAGGAGGGGCTGTCCGGCGGCGATGCCTTCGGTAAGGAAGCCGTCGACACCCTGCTGGCCCGCATGGAGAACGACCGCGACAAGCTGATTGTGATCATTGCCGGCTACGAAGATCAGATCGACCGTTTCCTGGCCTCCAACGACGGTCTCGCCGGGCGCTTCACCAAACGCATCCGCTTTTCCAGCTACGACGCCGATGAACTGGTGCGCATCGCCGATCACATTGCGCGCAAGAAGGATTCGATACTGTCCGAACAGGCCAAGGAAGTGCTGCGGGATCGCTGCGAAACGCTGGCCGGACAGACCAGGAACGGCAGGCCGCTGATCGACCTGGCGGGCAACGGTCGTTTCGTGCGCAATGTGGTCGAAGCCGCCGAGGCCGAGCGGGACTATCGCTTCACCAGGGAAAACGCGGACATCCTTTCGATGACCAACGAAGAGTTGATGACCATCGACGCCTTCGATATCGCCGCGGCGTTGACGGGCCTGGCGCCGGCCGCGACGGGCTGACCTGGTGGCACGCTTCCGGGTGGTGACCAAGCACCAGATTTCGGGGTGGCGGTTTCTGCTGCGCCGCATCGAGCACGCACTGGTCCGCCGGGATGCCTCGATGATCGATGATCCGCAGCGCGGCCGGTCGACCGCATTGACGATCGGCATCGCACTGGCGTGTGTATTGATCGCCGGTTCGGCCGTGCTCGCGTTCTTCAAGCCCGCCAAGAAGGTGGGGGATTCGAAGATCGTGTCGGAGAAGGACACCGGCGCGCTGTTCGTGCGGGTCGGTGGTCGGCTGTATCCGGCGCTCAATCTGACCTCGGCGCGGCTGATTCTCGGTTCGGCGGACAACCCGGTACCGGTTTCGCGTGATGAACTGGCCAAATATCCCCGTGGACCGTGGGTGGGCATTCCGGGCGCACCCGGAACGATCGCCGACACCAGCGACCGGAATTCGTCGTGGACGGTCTGCGACACCGCGAAGATCGGCGCGGCTGCCCCGGTCAATCCGGCGACCGGACTCCCGACTGTCGCGTTGTCTCCGGTGCAGACCACCGCGATCGGTGGTCCATTGACCGTCGACGGTGATGCGATCCGCGGGCTGGCACCCGATGAGGCCCGGTTGCTGCGTGACGACACCACCACCTGGCTGGTGTACTCCGATCCCGAGGAGGGAATCGTCCGCGCCGCCATCGATTTGCGCGATTCGGCCGTGATCCTGGCGCTCGGCATCGATCCGACCTCGACAGTGGTCGCGGCCTCCAAGGGCTTCATCGCCGCCATACCGGAAGCGCCGCCGTTGCGGGTGCCGGTGGTGCCGGGGTCGGGCAATACCGTCACCTTTAGCTCCGGGCTGAGCGTTCCGGTCGGCTCGGTGCTCACGGTATCCACTCCCGACCGTGGCGCGTCCTACTATCTTGTATCGGAATCCGGTGTCGTACAGGTCAATTCGGTGCTGGCGGCGATGATCCGCAATGCCGATTCACACGGCTTGGTCGGTACCAGGACCGTCGGGCCGGATGTGATCGCGGCGAATCTGCGACCTGGTGCGTGGCCGGGTACGGCGGCTTTTCCGAGCCGTCCGGTGCATGTGGTCGATCCGAATCGACTCGGGGTGAGCTGCTACCACTGGTCGCGTTCGGGCACCGATCCGAATGCCGCCATGGAGTTGCTGGTGGGACGGCAGTTGCCGTTGACGGTGGAGGAACAGGGCCGGGCGGTCTTTCTGGTAACTGCGACCGGCTCCCGCGGGACTACCGCCGACGCCGCGTACATGCCGCGGACCACGGGCAGGTTTGTTCAGGTGACCGGCGAGGATCCGGGATCACCCCGGCGCGAGTCGCTGTTCTGGATCTCCGACAGTGGCGTGCGCTACGGCATCGACGTCGGTGAGCACGGTGGGGCCGAGCGGACACTGGGCGCGTTGGGCCTGAAGAATCCGGTCCCCGCGCCGTGGAGTGTCATATCGCTGTTCGCGGTCGGCCCGACCCTGTCTCAGGCCGACGCCCGACTCCAGCACGACGGAATTCCTACGAACAAGGCCGTCGCCGGACTTCCGGGTACCTCGTGACCCAGGGGAGCGAGGAAACCATGAACACAGCACCCCTGGTCGCGGTGGAGCCGAGCGTCAGCGAGGTGCGGCCGTGACCGCGACCCGCCGATTCGTGCGGCCCGCCCGGATGGTGCGCGGCCCCAAGGCACCCGCCGTGACCGAGCTGCGCCTGCAGCCGCCGACCGAACTGCCGAAACCGGTGCCGCCGTCGCGACTCAAGATGATCATGCCGGTCGTCATGGTGTCGGCCATGGCCGGCATGATGGTGATGATGTTCCGCGGCGGCGGGCAGGTGAACCCGATGATGCTGATGTTCCCGATCATGATGCTGGTCTCCATGGGCGGCATGATGGGCGGAGCGCTCAGCGGCAACAGCAGCGGCGGCGCCGCGAGCCTCAACGAGGAGCGCAAGGACTACCTGCGCAGCATCACCGATAACCGCAAGACGGTGCACGCGGCCGAGGCCGAGTTGCACACCTTCCTGCGTTATACCCATCCGGGGCCCACCGAGATCGCCGGATTGATCGGTGGCAAGCGCATGTGGGAGGTCCAGGTCGCCAGTCCGCAATTCCTGCGGGTCCGGGTGGGGCGGGGCCGGATCGCCAACCAGGTGCGCGTCATCGTGCCCGAGGCCGCGCCTACTTCGGATCTGGATCCGGTCGGCGTCGTCGAGGTGACGAGATTCGCGAAGGCGTATTCCACGGTCGGCGGCATGCCGGTCGCGATCAACCTGCTCTCGGCACCGCAGGTGGGCGTCGACGGTGACACCGACGCGGTGGCCGCACTGATCCGGTCGATGATCGCCGAGGTCGTTGTGCTGCACGGTCCCGACCAGATCGCGGTCGCGGCGGTGCTGTCGAATCCCGATGCGCCGGAATGGTCTTGGCTGAAGTGGTTGCCGCATACCCAGCATCCGAGCGATACCGACGCGATCGGGTCGAGCCGGATGGTGTACCGCAGCGTCGCCGAGTTGCGGACGAAGGCGCTGGCCGCGCTCAATCGCGGTCCGTTCTCCGCGAATTCCGAACCCACGCTGGATCGCAAGCATTATCTGTTGATCGTCGATGTCGGCGGTTCCGCCACCGACCGCGATATCTCCGGTATCGATGGCTGTACCTGGCTGCGCCTTGGCCCGGCGGAACAGACCCTGCCGCGGGCGCTGAAGTTCATGGTGCACTCCGACCGGTCGCTGCACGAGGTCACGGTGCGTGGGCTACGGCGGGTCGGTGTCGCCGACTCGATGTCGGTCGCCACGGCAACGGCGTTGGCCCGCAACATTTCTCCCTACCGACTTTCGACGGTGGTCGAGGCGGTGGTCGCCGACCAGGCCAGCGGCGGCACCTCATGGGAGGAGATGGTCGGCATCGTGGATCCGGGCGCGATCCGGGTCGAGCAGCAGTGGCCGCGCCGCCGCGACGCGGACCGGTCCCGGCTGAATATTCCGTTCGGTCACGACCCCGTCGGCGGCCTGGTCCATCTCGACATCAAGGAATCGGCCGAGGAGGGCATGGGCCCGCACGGCATGTGCATCGGCGCCACCGGCTCGGGTAAGTCGGAATTCCTTCGCACACTGGTGCTTTCGGCGGTCGCGACCCATTCACCCGATGTGCTCAACCTATTGCTGGTCGACTTCAAGGGTGGTGCTACCTTCCTCGGCTTCGACCGGCTGCACCACGTCACCGCCGTGGTCACCAATATGGAGGAAGAGGCCGATCTCGTCACTCGTATGGAAGACGTGATCAACGGCGAAATGGGTCGTCGGCAACGGATTCTGCGCGATGCGGGCAACTTCGCCAGCGTCGCCGACTATGAGCGGGCCCGCGAGCAGGGCGCTCAGTTGGCACCGCTGCCCACCCTGCTGATCATCCTCGACGAATTCGCCGAACTACTCGAGCAGCATCCGAACTTCTCGAAACTGTTCGTCGCCATCGGCCGATTGGGCCGATCGCTGCGTATCCATCTGCTGCTGGCCTCGCAGAAGGTGCCGGCGAACCGGATGGGTGAGCTCGAAGCCCACCTCTCCTATCGAATCGCGTTGCGCACCAACCAGACCAGCGATTCCCGTGATGCCATCGGTACCGCGGACGCCTACCACCTGCCGAAGAAGCCGGGCTCGGGTTATCTGCGAGTCGGGTCGGGCGATCTGCAGCGATTCCAGGCCGCCTATGTCGGTGCACCGTACACCGCCCCCGCCCAGACTTCGACGGCCGGCGCACAGCGGGCCCGGCGGCTCGGCGGGAGCTATCGGCCGCCGCAGCCGTTCACCGCGGCGCATATCGTGGAGGTCCGGCCCGCGCAGGTCGAGCCCGAACCCGTTGTGCAACAACCGGAGACGCCGGAGGGCGAGCCGGTGACGGTGATGGAGACCGCGCTGCAGCAACTGGGCGGGTTCGGCACGCCGGCGCACAAGATGTGGCTGCCGCCGCTCACCGTGCCGCCCACTCTGGACAAGCTGCTGTCCGCGGTGACGCCCGGTGCGTTGCAACTGCCGCTGGCCGTGGTGGACAAGCCGCGCCAGCAACGCCAGGACGTGTGGTCGGTCGACCTGTCCGCCGCCGGTGGCCATGTCGCCGTCGTCGGCGGCCCGCAGTCCGGTAAGTCGACGGTGCTGCAGACATTGATCATGGCCGCCGCGCTGACCCACACCCCGGAGCAGGTGCAGTTCTACTGCCTCGACTTCTCCGGCGGCCTTTCGAGTATGCGCAATGTGCCGCACGTCGGCTCGGTCGCGTCGGGACGCGACGGTGACCGGATCCGGCGGACCTTCGCACTGGTCACCAATCTCATCGCGAGCCGGCAGGCACTGTTCGCCGAACTCGGCATCGACTCCATGCGCGAATTCCGACGCCGTCGGAGCTCACCCCGAGAATCGGCAGAACTGATCGCGCGCGGCGATGAGCACGGTGATGTCTTCGTGGTCGTCGATGGCTGGGATGTCGGATTCGCCGTCACCGGACCGTATTTCGACGAATATCTGCCGGTGATGGAGTCGATCGCGCTGACGGGTCTGAACTACGGGATCCATTTGGTCGTCAGCAGCTCGCGGTGGGCGGCGATCCGTCCGGCCATCAAGGATCTGCTGCAGACCAGGCTGGAGATGCGCCTGGGCGACCTGACCGACACTGTGTTCATGGGGCATCGCAGTGTTGTCTCCGCGATCCCACCGGATCGACCCGGTCGCTGTATCTCCAATGACGCGTTGCACATGTTGTCCGCACTGCCCCGCGTCGATGGCATCGGGGAGGCCGAGTCGGTGGGCGCGGGCTTGACGGCCGCGATCGAGCAGCTGCACCGGACCTACCAGGGGCGCCGGGCGCCGGAGGTGAAGCTGCTGCCGGCCCAGATCACCTTGGACGAGATCCTCGCGGGTCGACCGGAACCGGTCAACCTCGCCCAGCGACTGGTGGTGCCGTTCGGTATCCGCGAATCCGATTTGCATCCCGCCGCAGTCGATTTCAGCGTTTCGACACACCTGATCGTGCTGGGATCATCCGGCTCGGGCAAGTCGACGGTGCTATCCGCGCTGCTGCAGTCGATCCGACGGCAGTTCACCAAAGACCAGGCCCGGGTACTGCTGATCGACTACCGCCGCCAACATATGGACACCATCCCTGATGAACAGTTGATCGGCTTCCTGACCAGCGAGCGCGATCTGCTCGACGGGCTGCCACCTTTCGCGGAGAAGATGCGTAGCCGCCGCCCTCCGGACGGCGTCACCTCACAGCAGCTCAAGGAGCGCTCATGGTGGACCGGACCGGAGATCTTCGTAGTGGTCGACGACTATCACATGGTCGCCCAGCGTGGCCTGCGCAATCCACTGGAACCGTTGAAGGACATCATCATCGACGGCCGCGATACCGGATTGCATGTCATCGTGGCGCGCAATATCGCCCAGGCCGATACCGCGATGTACGACAACGTGCTCGGTCAGATCAAGAACCTCAACTCCTCCGGTGTGATCATGGACGGCTCGAGACTGGACGGCATTCTCATCGGCGATGTGAAGCCGATGAAACAGCCGGTGGGCCGTGGCATCTTCGTCGAGCCGCTGCACTCGCGCAAGGATCTCGTGCAATCCGCTTGGACCCCGCCGGAAGAGTAGGACCGGGATGGTTAGCCGAGATCAGCAGTGGGTAAGGTTCTTCCGGGATCCGACCGACTGCTATTCCCGTGGCTGGGAATGACTTAGCGTTCTCATTGACGGAACGTTCTTGATGTGCCGCTCGCCGATAACTGGCACCAGTCGTTAGGAGACTTCCATGTACCTCGATCTCATCTCGGCGGAGCTCCCGGCCATTGCTTCTCGCCTCGGCATCAGCGCGGCGGACCTCATGGCGATGCTTGATTCGGCTGCCATCGGTTCTGTACCGCTGCCGCCGGGCTTCGACGACGTCAGCGCGTGCATCCCCACTGCCTTCGGCGCACATGCGGTGTCATTCTTCCCTGTTACGGCAACTGGGGTTATGCAAGGTATCGACGGCGCGGTCACCTTGCCCGAGGTCGGTATTGCCTACACCAGTTGCGATGCACAGGGTGAGGGGCAAGTCATCAGCGAGGGAGTATTCGGCAAATAGTCGCGGATAGCCCGAGCTGAGGCTGATGACATGCTCGATGTCGTATTCGGCGCGTTGGCGCCGGAAGCAATAATCATCCCGCTACTCGCCGGTGATGGAGCCACGTCGACGTCGCTGGTGGCAGGAGCTTACGAGGCATTGTCCGCGCAATTGGATGCCGCCGCGGCCAATACCGACGGCTCGATGCTTCAAATGGGCGGCGGGGTTTGGGGCGGATTGTCGGCCGACCAGGCACAGGTGGCGTTCCGTAACCACTCGAATTGGCTGCGTGAGCAGGCTTTGGTGGCTAAGCAGACCGCTCGGGTGGCGGACGCGGTGGTGGCGATTTACAACCAGGCCCGTAGCGAGATGGCGGGGGTGGCCGCTTGGTGCGCCGAAGTCAGGGCGCGCGAGACCGGCTTGCTCCTCAGCACTGCGCTCGGCGCGCCGACCGGGCTGGGGCTGATCGAGACCGAGGCCGAGTTGCTTGCGGTCAGAGGGGCAGCCCTCGGTGTGATGGCGGGCTATGCCGCTGAGCTACTGCCCACCCTGGCGACGCTACCGCCACCGATCGAGGCGCCACCGATCGTGACCGGAGGTGGCGATTCTGGTGTGGGGTCGAATTATTCGCCATTCGACACGGCGTCCAATGGGACTACCGACAACACCGGTACCGGACACACCCAAACCACTTCGACGACAAACAACACCGGGTCGGATAGCGGTGGTGACAGTACGTCGAAGGGCGGCGGCGACAACGGGTCCACCGATCCCGCCAAGCCCACCGATCCCACTCAGCCTACTGATCCGACGAACTCGACCCCGGCCGATCCGCAGCAGTTGGCACCCGAGGTGGATCCCAGTTCGCTGTCCGGAGATTCCGGCGCTCAGGGCGCGTCGGATCAGCAGTGGCTATACGGCGCATCGCAGAACTCGACGACGCTGGCGGGTTTGAACGGCGGGGTGGGCAGTCTGGTCGCGATCAACATGATGCGGGGCGGGCTCGGCTCGATGCCGGGCGCGTCGACCGGATTCCGGATGCCGGCCAGCTGGTTGCGCGCCCCCGGCGCGAGCTTCGGCCCCACCTCGAATCCGGTGTCGACCGGCCCCGCTAGCCGTGGTGGACCACCGCGTCGGGTGGTCTCGGCCGATGCCCGCAGGCGCCGTCGTCGCCGTGACGAGGAACGCAAGCCGGGCAAGGTTTTCGTACCGGGCGAACAGTTCGAGGTCCCGGTGCTGGAGAAGCCGCCGGTCATCGGTGTCATCGAATACACCGATCGACCGGAGGAATCGGTCGCCGACCAGGAAATCCTGGTCGGTGTCATCGGACGAGTCGACGACGATGCGGACTCGAATGCCCCAGTTCTTCCGCGGTAAATCGCCGAGGTCGAATTCCAGTTGATGGAGAGGAACAACAATGGCTACTTTCACTCATGTCGACCCCGAGAAATTGAAGACGGGCGCCGCCAATTCGTCCGCCTGCCTCGGTGAACTCGAGGGTTGCCTGAACGGTATGTGGAGTGCTCAAGACGAGCTGGCGGCAGCGGTACCGCCCACGAGTCAGACCGGTCGGGCGGCCCAGACGGCGCTGTCCAACGCGTACAACGCGGGCAAATCTCTGGGTGGCACGCTGCAGGAGATCATCGACGCGTTGAACGATGCCGGTGTCAAGATCGACGCCCACGACTTGGACGCGGCATCCCAGGTCACCCACAGTGGCGGAGACGCGGGCTCATATGTCAGTGCCGGTGGTGACCACACCTTCCTGGGTTCGCAGGGTCAGGCGGCTTATAACGCCGGATCAACGAAGACCGATTTCAACACGTGGCACTGAGTAAATAACCGAGGCTCGAGAAAGGCAATTACGATGACCGGAGCCATTCACTTCAATTACGGCGCCGCAGAGGCGGCCACAGGTAACATCGGATCCCTTGTTGCCCAGATGCAGAACAACTCGGACAACCTGCGCAAGCTCTATAACCTGCTCATGCAGGAGTTCAACGGCTCGGCAGCCGAAGGATACCAGGGGATCATGAGCGTCTTCGACGGCAAGATCACCGCCTACGACGGCCAGGTCAAGGCACTGAATGCCAAAATGTCCGAGCACATGAACAGTGGCGGAACGATGAACCAGATCGATATCGTCCAGGGAAACCGGTTCGGCTCGATCAGGGCATAACGGTAGGCAGTGGAGACCGATCCGATCGCGGTCGACCTGAATGTCGATGCCGCGCTGCTGTTGCAAGACATGGCGGGCATCGACTCCTATCCCCAGGTATTGGCACTGCTGCCGAACGTCTACAAACTCGACGATCTGGCTCGGGTGCGCGCCGTTGTCGCGCGTGATCTCGCGGAAGCGGGCGTCATCGACGGCGATCGAGTGCACCCGGTGGTCGAGGATTGGCTGCAGTGCCTCTACCGACCGGATGTGGAACTGGCTGTGCGAGTGCTGGATTTCGGGCCGGACGGTGCGCCGCAGGGCATGCTGCGGCTAGCGCTGGTCCGGCGCGGCGACTCCCATGTCTTGGCGGTTCGCCATGACGACGAGGTTGTCATCCAGTCGGTTTTTCAGGAAGGACGACAGCTCGACACGATATCCGCCACCGTGCTCGCCGCGCTCGGGCCTTGTCCGGCAGTGCGTTTCGAGCCGGTGACCGCACCGCAGGTGGAGTTCGCCGAGCTGCCCGCGGATCAGGACGAATGTCGGCGGGCATTACTGGAGACGGGTGCGCAACCGCATACCGCGAGTGTGCTCAGCCGCATCCGCGACGAGGTCGAGCGGCGCGCGGAGGTGGTGGTTATCGAACACCGGGACGGTAGCGAGCAGCGGCCGAAAGCCTATGTGAATGTACTCGATACACTGTCGGGACGGGTCGTCGTGACTCCGAGTGTAGCGATGGACGGGGAAGTCCGATCGACCTACGCTCCGGGTGACGATGCCGCCCTGCATGCCGGGATCGGAGCACTGGTCGAACTGCTGCCGGGCCGAAGCTGGTTCGATACCAGTCGAGTTGGTTGACCGTCGCGCTGGAGTTGTTGTAGCGCGACGGTTGCCGACGGCACAGGGGTTTTTCGAGAGGACGACAGATATGAGCCGAGCGCCGAGTACGAATGGTCATCAGGCCGAGTCCGTCCGGAACAAGGGCGGCTACGACGCCTTTTTCATGCAAGCCCCGCCCGAGGAGTCGAGCGACCCGGCGACCGGCGGCGTGGCGGCGCGTCCTCATCAAAGCTCGAGCGACCCGGTGATCGGGGCGCCCGACCATGCGCGGCCGTCGGCGTCGTCGGGCCAGGACAGCCCGGCCGAGTCGGCGGGCAGGAGTGCGTCCGAGGCCGTCGACGCGCATGCGCATCCCCCGGGACCGTCAGCCATGTCGAATGTGGCTGCGTCGAATATGGCTGCGTCGAGTCAAGATTCCGGCTCCGTACTGCCGCAGGCGGCGCAGTCGTGGGCAGCCCGTGCGGACTCGGAACCTGCGACCGCACGGATCACCACATCCGGGCCGAGTGCCACTGTCGGCCCTGGCGTCGCTACCGGATCCGCCACGACGGTGGGATCCGGTACCGGTGTCGGCTCCGGCGCCGCGGCCGCTCAGTACACCGACAACACCGCCTCGCCGTGGCAACCGGCCACCGCCCACCAGCCGTCCACCGTGGCCGCGAACTGGGTGCCCGATCGGATCGACCACGCCGCGGCCGAATCGGCGCCGCGGGTCGAGGTGCTGCCCGCCGCGTTGACCTCGATGGACCTGTTGGCCGATATCGCGGCAGCCAACAAGGCTCGGCTGCAATCCAGCACCGGTGTCCGCGGCGCACTGAACAAGGTGGGGTTCCGGCTCGGTCTGTCGCCCGCCGAACAGCGCACCGAGGACCGCCGCGCCCGAATTCGCCGACAGCTCAATACCGCCTATCAGATCGCGGTGATCAGCGTGAAGGGCGGCGTCGGCCGCACCACCACCGCCGCGACCCTCGGCTCGACCTTCGCGGCGCTGCGCCCGGACCGAGTCGTCGCCGTCGACGCGAACCCGGATTTCGGTGATCTTCCCACTCGCACCGCACCGCACCCGTATGGTCTGACCTTGCGTGATCTCGCGCAGGCGTCGAATCTGGAGGCCTTCTCGACGGTGCAGTCGTTCATGTCCATCAACACGGCCGATCTGGCCGTCATCGCCTCGCCGTGGACCATCGAGGCCACCGAGGCGCTCTCGGGCCGCGAATACGCAACGGCTGTAGAGGTTTTGCGCCGCCATTTCAACCTGTTGCTCGTCGATTGCGGCACTGGTGTGCTGGATTCGGTGACGCTGAGTGTGCTGCAGAGCAGCGATGCCGTGGTGGTGGTCACCCCGGCCACCGTCGGAGGAGTGAAAGGCGCGGTGGCGACACTGAATTGGCTCAGTTCGCACGGTATGCAGCATCTGATCGCGAAATCGGTGGTTTCGATCGTGCATCAACAGCCGTCCAAGCCGATCGTCGATGTCTCGGCCATCGAGAAGCTGTTCGCGACTGGGCAGCGTCCGACCTGCATCCTGCCCTACGACGGCCATCTGGCCGAGGGCGGCGAAATCGATCTGCGCTTGCTGGAGAAGGAAACCCTGCTCGCCTTCGAGGAACTCGCGGCCGGGCTCGCGGATGGATTTCCGAATTATCTTGGCGGCACCGGTGGTAACCGGTCCGCCGGAGGGTGGCGATGAGTACTGCCGTTGCTTCGCCGCCGGGGGCCGCTCCCGCGGCCCCCGCCGAGGTGGCCCGTGCCCGGATGGCGATCCTGGTGTCCAGCTACCAGGTCGATGTGGTGGTGCCGACCAAGTTCACCATCGAGACCTTCATCGATGATCTGTTGGTCGTACTGGCCAAGGCCATCGATGACGAAACCGTCGATTTCACTCCCCCGTCCGGTCAGTGGAGTCTGGCCCGGCCGGGTGAGGCGCCGATGCCGCGCTGGCGCAGCCTCGCCGATCACGACGTGGTCGACGGCACGGTGCTGATATTGGCCGCAGTCGAATCGGGCGAGATCTTCACACCGGTCGTCGAGGACATCACCGATGCGCTTGCCCTGATCAACGAGCGCGAATTCGCCGAATTCGACGCCGACACCGCGGTAGTGGTCGGTTCGGCCACACTCGGGTTCGGCGCACTCGCGGTCGCGGGGATGTTGTCGTGGGCGTGGACCGAAACGGGTTCGGTCTGGGGGTATGCGTTGCCGGCACTGCTGCTCGGTGCGGTGTGCTGGGGTGCGGCGGTGCAAGCACGGCGGCGTGGTTCGACAGCGCGGATCTGCCTCGGTTTGGCGCTGTCGGCGATTCCGCTGTTGTTCGCGGGCGGTGCGATGCTGGTCCCGCCGGCCTACGGTGAGCCGGGGCCGTTCGAGGCGGCGAACCTGGCCGCGGGCTCGGTCGTCGTCGCGGTGGCGGCCGCGGCCATGATGCGCTCGATCGGGCTGGGCATCGCCACTCTGATGGGGGTGACGGTACTTGGCGCAACCGTGGCCGCGGCCGCGATTCCGCTTACTTACCTCGACCTTGCGGTGCGGCAGGTGGCCGGCGGCGCCGCGTTGGTCGGACTGATACTGCTCACCGCGGCACCGCGACTCGCCGTGGTTATCGCCCGGATCCGGCCGCCGGATCTGCCGGATCCCGGCAATGAGGTCGCACCGGCCACACTGACCGATATCTTCGACGCCGAATCCGCGCGCGACGACGCCGATCTCGATTCCGCCGAGACCGAGCGACACCGGGAGCAGGCCGGGGCCGGGATCGAGGGGCGTGCCAGATTGGCGGTGACCAGTCTGCGCGGTCTGATCGCGGCGACTTCCGTGCTGTTGTCGGTGGCCGCTGTTGTCTCGACCGCGGTCAGTCCCGGCGGGATCCGAGAGATCGTGCTTGCCGCGGCCGTGGCCGGTCTGCTGGCGATGCGCGCGCGCTGGTTCCCGGACCGCGTCCAGGCGATCGCCCTGATCACCGCGGCGGCCGTCGTCGTGGTCGGCGTCGGTTTCGTGCTGATCGGCACCTACGACAACGCGCCAGCACACCTGGTCGTGGTCATCGTGGTCGGGGCGGCCGCGGTCGCGGCATGCGTTGCGGCAGTGAAGTTGCCGGGCCGACGGCTCTCGCCGGTGACTCGGCGGATCATCGATCTGATCGAGTACGCCCTCATTCTCGTGATTCCGATCGTCTCCTGCTGGATCATGGGCATCTACACCGCGATGCGGGCGATCTGATGCGAATCAGCGCAACCGCGCTCGCGGTGGTGCTCGGCATCGCGCTGATCGCCTGCGGCGCACCGGTATCGGCGGTGGAGCCGCCGCAGGTGGTGGTCGGCGCGGCGCCACCGGATGGACCACCCGGTCCTGAGCTCCCGACGAAACAGGACAAGGGATGCCTGGCGGCCGGTGTACTGAAGGACAGCGATATGTCTCGGGTCCCGCCGCCGGAGCTCATGTTGGACCTCCCGCGAGCGCGCGCGCTGAGCCGCGGCGCTGGGGTCACCGTCGCGGTCATCGACACCGGGGTAACGCCCAGTTCTCGGCTACCCGGTCTGGCCGGTGGTGGCGACTATGTGGCGGCGGGTGGCGACGGCCTGTCCGATTGTGATGCCCATGGCACGCTGGTGGCCGGAATCATCGGCGCCGCAACCGATCCCGCCGACGCGTTTTCCGGTGTCGCCCCCGACGCCAGGATCATCTCCATCCGCTACCGCTCAGGTGCGTTCATCCTCGACAACCCAGGCAAAGACTCGCCAGATCAGACCGTTCTCGACCTCAGGGCGCTGTCGCGGGCGATCGTGCACGCGGCGAACTCGGGTGCCGGGGTGATCACGGTGTCGTTGCCGATCTGTGTGAAGGTGGGCGCACCCATCGATCAGTCGATCTTGTCGGCGGCCATCGGATATGCCGTCCACGTTCGGGGCGCGCTGATCGTGGCCGGTGCCGGAAACACCACCGCCATGGGGTGCGAGCAGAATCCGGATATCGACGTGACCCGCCCCGGGGACCCGCGCAACTGGCGTGACGTCAAGACCGTATCGGCACCGGGCTGGTTCGGCTCGGATGTGCTGACCGTCGGCTATACCACCGCGACCGGCGCGGTGATGGCGGATTCGCTGACCGGCCCGTGGGTTTCGGTGGCCGCCCCCGGTACTGCGATCGAATCGCTCGGCCCCGGCAGCGACAGTCTGATCAACGGTGTCGGTGAGCCGGGCAAATTGGTGCCGGTCGGCGGCACCTCGTTCGCCGCGGCCTACGTCAGCGGTGTGGCGGCACTGCTGCGGTCCCGGTTCCCGAACGAAACTCCGGCCGAGGTCATGGCCCGGCTGACGGCCAGCGCCCACGCTCCGGCCCGCGGTCTCGACAATAGCGTCGGTGCGGGCATGATCGATCCGCTTGCCGCGCTGAGCTATCGCACGCCGCCGCAGCCGCCCGCCGGTCTCTACCGGTCATCGGTGCTGCCCATGCCGGCACCGCCACGCGCCAAGGACATCCGACCGATGATCACGGCGACTGCGGTCATCCTCGCCGCCGTCCTGCTCGGCCTCGGTGCGAGCCGTGTGAACTCCGCGGGCCGGAGGCGGAGGTGAGCCTTCCGAGCATTCGGGTGGGCGGTGTCGAACGTGGTCCGTTCGCCGTCGCCGTGATCGGCGGCAGCCTGGTGGTGACCGGGCTGTGGGTGCACACGCCGATCTGGGTCAGCGCCACGGTGGTGACGGTGCTGTTGGTGACTGTCGCGGTGCAGGTGGACGGGCGCACGACCAGCCGGTGGTTACTCGACTGGGCCGAATATCGTTTCGGCCGGGCCGCGCGGGCCGAGGCGCTCGCCAACCCGACTCAGGTGCGGGATGTCGAGGTTGCCGCCGGGGTATGCGGAATCCGCGCCGAAGACACCGTGCTCACCGCGATGATCCAGCTCGCCCCGAATCTGGATCTGCCGACGGTCATCGCGGAGAAGTCGATCTATACCGAGGACACGGTGCCGATCGACGCGCTGGTGGGGCTGCTCGAGCAGTTCGGCGTCGAGGTCGATATCGATATCGTGACGACCGGTCAGCGGGTTCGCTCGACCGGTAACTACAGCATGCTCTACGACCAGCTGATCGGATCCCATCCGGTGGTCGGTCATCGCCTCACCTGGCTGGTCGTCCGCCTGGATATGGCACGGAATCTGGAGCTGCTACAGCGGCGCGGTCCCGTCGCGATGGTGGCGCCCAAGGCGTTGGCCACCGCGGCGCACCGCATCGCGGGTCGGTTGCGCGAACGCAATATCGCCGCGCACGCGCTGCCCGCGGCGGCGCTCGTCGAGGCGACCAGGCTGCTACACGCCGGCGTCGAACTCTCCGATTTGCGCGAGACCTGGACCTGCATGGAGACTTCGGTACCCGGCCGCTGCGTGACCAGCTTCCTGATCGACTGGACCCGGCTCGACGGTGTCGGCCTGGACGATTGCTGGGCCTGGAACCGCGGCCGCACGACCCTGGTTGTCAGCCTCACCGATGCGGAGACCGGGCCGCGCGCGCTCGCGCGATATGTGGGCCCACCCGTTACCAACGCGCCGCCGGAATATCTGCGTCCACTGTCCGGTCGGCAGGCGACCGCATTGCTGGCCTCGCTGCCGACCGGCACGTCTATCCGGGCGGTGCCCGCCGATGAGTCGGGCAGCGATATCGCCCCTGAGGAGCTGCTTGCCGATCTCACGATCGCAATCGGACCCAATGGCCAGATTCTCGGTTCCATCAGCGGTCAGCCGCGGCATACCTTGGCGCTGCCGCTCTTCGATCCGGCTCGCTACAACCCGCGTCGGCGCACCATCGATGTGCACGCCGACCTGCCGGTGGCACAGCAGATCGTGTTGCGCGCCATGGTGGTCGGCGCGGATGTCGAGGTCCATTCGGGGCGCCCGCACCGTTGGTGGCAGCTGGTCGCGGCGGTGGGTGATCCGGAATCGCTGCGGCTGGCTCCGGAGACCAATGCCGCCGCGGGGCAGGCCGGTTCGGGGCCGCCGCCGTCCTCGGCGACGATCACGGTCTTCGACAATCTGCCGCCGCAGGTATCGACCGCGCACACCACCGTGACCATCAGCGAGCCCGGTGGGCCACGGCGGCGGTCGGTCGATCTGGCGATAAACCAGGTCAGCGCGACCGCGGTGGATGTCAGCATTCCGATGCGGACCGTACGCGTCGATTTGATCGAGCCGCGCGGTGAAACCCGCTATTTCGATTCCGCTGCCGAACAACCCGCGATCACCGCGGGTGCCAATGGCGCCACGCCAGGGCCCGACGTTCGGCGCATGAGCTGATGGGAGACAGGTAGTGTCTATCAGCGTGGTTGTGGACTCCCAGCCGAATGACGGCGAATTTGTACAGGAGGATAGCGGGGAGGCACTGACACCGAGACAGGCCGCGGTAGCGATCTTCTCGAGTCGGCTGTCGGAATTGATCGCGGAATCGGTGGTATCGACCGAGGACGGGTCGACGCGGTCGCTGACGCTCTATTCGCTTGCTCAGCACTTGGAGCAGGCCTACCCGGATGTCCCGGTCTCGCAGTCGGGTCTGTACCGGCTTATCCATGGGGACGCGGTGCCCCGGCTCGATTTGATCATCGCCTTGGCGCGGGTATTCGACGTGCCGCCGGAGCATTTCGTCACCGAGCAGAAGAAGCGCTGACTGCGGCGTCGGCCAGGTGTTCCCTCCAGCGGGAATAGCACCGCGCCGCGCCGCGAGCCGGTCTGGATACGATCCGAAACATGCCTGCCGAGGACCAGGGAGATGTCATTCTCCGCCATCGAGGCGCGGTCCTGGATGCGCTGCTATCGGATCCGTCGTTCGGCGAGACCGATCCGGACACCGGAGCGGTGCTGAGCGGCCCGCTCGTCGGTGGTCCCGAGTTCGATGACTTCGATGACCCGCTGTCGGATGCCGCGGTGGCCGCTGCTTCGACCACCGGGATCGGGCCCGCGGGACCGTCGCGTCGGTCCTCCGATGGACCGAAGGCCAGTGAGCGGATCATCGCGCTGCTGAACGGACAGCCACCGGATCCCGCACCGGCAATGGACTTCTCGGCGGACTACTCTGATGTCTCGGCGAAGCAACCGCCGCCCGAGGAACCGGTACGGTCCGCGTCCGGGCCGTCGAAGACGCGCGGGCCCGAAGCCGCGGAGCGGGTCGCCGATGCGGCGAAGAAGCTCAAGAATCCCAAGGTCGCACTGGCGGTCTGCGCGGTGTTGGCCGTTCTGCTCATCCTCGCGCTGATTACCACCGGCGGGAAGGATGAGACGCACCAGGTGGATCGGATCGCGGTCATCACCCCGTCGGCGACCGCGGCGGCACCGACCTCGAAACCGGAAGCGTCGACAGCTCCTTCGGGAACGATCACCCCGAAATCTGCGACCGCCCACTGCCCGCCGGGCAGTACGCCGGGCATGGACGCCTTCGGCGACCAGCAGGGCAAGGCCTGGTCGTGCGTGCGCGCGTACAAGTTCGACGGGCAAGTGCTCAATATCGATCTCGGAAAGACCTATCAGATCGATTCGATCGGCATCATCCCCGGCTGGGACAGTGTCGGCACCGACGGTGTGGACCAGTGGTCGAAATACCGAACCGCCAGCCGGGTTTCGTATCTGTTCGACGATCCGAACAAGACGACCTATACCCAGCAGACCCTGGATCAGCGCACATTGGTCGTCACCAAGTTCGAGGTTCCCGTGCAGGCGTCCAAGATCGTATTGACGATTCAGGAATCGAAGGGCGATCCAACGATCAATACGACCGCGATCTCCTCCATCGTGATCACCGGACACTGAGGCCGCTGTCATGTCGGTAGCCGAGTTGGTCTGCGAGTACTGCTCACACCGCAATATCGGAAATCCGGCACAGTGTGGGCATTGCGGTGCCCCGCTGTCCGCGGTCCATCGATTATCGGGCCTGACCGGACACGCGGAGCAGGCGGTCGCAGGTGCCGCGGTGGCGACCGAGCGTGTCGCAGCCGGCGCGGAGCACGCGGTGGTCGGCGCGGGAAAGGTGGCTGCCGAACACCATCCGCGCTGGCAGTGGGTTTCCGCGATCGGGGCCGTCGTGGCGACGGTTCTCGGCCTCAGCTTCGCGGTGGTCCGTTCATGTTCGACGCCGCTGGCCGCGATGCCCGACATGGGTGTCGATCAGGCGCTGCCCGCGCAATTGCGTGCGGCCACCTCCTGTCAGCAGGTCGATTCCACGACCGAGAACTGCGTCATCAAGGCGGCCGATCCGCTGCTCGCGGGCGGAATCGCCGGTGGCAAGGATTTGACCCTCACGGTGGCATTGGATCCGCCGGCACGCCGTGCCGATACCGTGCGCAACTGGCGGACCGCCGGCGGAACCGTGGTGGCCGACGGAGCCGTCTTCGTCGCGATCACTCCGACGGCAACCCTGCGGTACGCGAATACCCTTGTCGGGCTTCGGGTCGAGACGGGTGCCTTCAGCGGGCGTGCGGCGGCGCAGACCTTCATGGCGCGATCCGGTCTAACGCCGTAGCCGACTGGCTTCCGGCCGGTTGGCGTGCTTGACCAGTGCTGATCTCTTTCAAGAATTTGTTACGCAATTAACGTGCCGCTATACAACGGCACATCAAAGCATGTAATGTATGGGAACCGTACGGTTACGGGCTCAGATCTCGGGAAGGCACGAGTCGATGGTGGCAACCACCCAGCAGACGATTTCATTCAAACGGTTCCGCGACGATCCGACCGATTTGGAGGCGGCCTACTTCCGATGGATCCAGCCGGGCGCCACGGCGCCGACGATCACCGATCGGGCCGAACAGATCTTCCGACACCACTTGGAACTGGCCGCGATCCGGCTGCCGGGTGCGGCGATCACCCGGGTATACCGCCCCGATGACGGCAGCGGGCTCGGCGCGGCCATCCAGATCGTCAATGACGATATGCCGCTGCTGGTCGATTCGGTGACCACCGCGCTGCGCCGCCTCGGCGCCGCGGTGACCGAGGTCGTCCATCCGGTCTTCGATATCGCGCGGGACCGGCGCGGTCGGCTGCGGGCCATCGCTCCAAAGGAGCCCGATACCGTACCGGCGAACGGGAGCCAGACCGTCACCGAATCGTGGATCCATGTGCAGCTGGCTCCGAGCGTCGGTGCCGCACTGCTGGACCGGATCGATCGGGAGCTGCCCGCGCTGCTGCGCGTGCTGCGCAAGGTCGTCGACGATACGCCGGGCATGGCGAACGCGATGGTCGCGCTGGCGGGTCGGCTCGACCATATCGCGCAGCGCTCCGACGATCCGGAGGTGCCCGAATGCGCGAAGTTGTTGCGCTGGTTGGCCGACGGGCATTTCACGGTGCTCGGCTACGGGTACTACCGCAGCGGCCGGACCGATGCCGGTAACGAACCACAACAGGTGCCGGGCACCGGCCTCGGCGTGCTCTGGAACGGCTCGAACGTCGATCTCGATGTCCCCGTACTCGGCAACACCCGACCGGTGCTGCGGCTGTCCAACGGATCGGTGGATTCGCTGATCCCGGGATCGGGTGAGCTCTACTTCGTCAGCGTCGCCGATTACGGTAGTGGCGGTGCCGGTGTCGGCCCGGTGCAGGGCGAGCACGTCTTCGTCGGCACCTTCACGGTGACCGGTCTGCACGAGAACATTCTCGATATCCCGGTCATCACCCGCCGTGTGCATCAGGTCATCGAATGGGCGGGCTTCGAACTGAATTCGTTCTCCGGGCAGGCGATGCTGGAGATGATGCAGTCCTTCCCGCGGGTGGAGCTGTTCTCCACCGATGCGCGGCGACTGTTCGAAACCGTCTCCGCGGTCATGAATTTGGGGCTGCGCAGGCAGGTTCGACTGTTCATCCGGCGCGACGGGCGCAGCGGTGCGGTCTACTGCCTGGTCTACCTGCCCCGCGATCGGTACTCGACCGAGGTCCGGTTGCGCATGGAGGAGATCCTGCGCGCGGAATTCGACGGCGAGCAGGTCGCGTACTCGGCGCGGGCGAGCGAATCCGAGTTGGCCGTGGTGTATTTCACGGTGCATCGCGGTCCGGACGCGGAGCCGGCCGACATCTCCGAATCCAATCGCGAGCGCATCCAGGAGCTGCTCTTCGCGAGCACGCGGAGTTGGGCCGACCGCTTGGTCGCGGCCGCGACCGGTGTGCCCGCAGTCTCGTCGAAGGTCGCCAATGCCTACGCGAGCGCTTTTCCGGTCGGCTACCAGCAGGAGTACGAGCCGGAGCGGGCCCTGGTCGATCTGCAGCGGCTGGACCGTCTCGCCGACAGTGCCATCGATACAAATCTGTATCGGAATGCTGAATCGCCGTCGGGGGAGTGGCGTTTCACGCTTTATGTCGCGGGCGAGGGCGTCTCGCTGAGCCGGGTGCTTCCGGTGCTGCAAAGTCTCGGGGTAGAGGTGGTCGACGAACGGCCGCACCGGATCACCCTGCCCGACGATACCCACAAGTGGATCTACGATTTCGGGCTGCGCGTCCCGGCGGCGCTGCTGCGGACCGCGGTCGATGCCGATCTCGAAGCCGATCTCGCCCGGACGGCCGACGAGCCGTCGGCCGAAGGCGGTGTGCGGCACAATTTTCCGGAAGCCTTCGCGGCCATGTGGAACGGCAGCGCCGAAGTCGACGCGCTGAACGAACTGGTGTTGCGCGCCGGACTGCAGTGGCGGCAGATCTCGATACTGCGGGCCTACGGAAAGTATCTGCAACAGGCCGGATTCGCCTACACGCTGGGCAATATCGCCCGCGTGCTGCTGGCACAGCCGACCATGGCCCGGTTGTTCACCGAATTGTTCGACGCGTACTTCGATCCCGAGGGTGTCGGCGCGGTGGCATCGGCGCGGGCCGTGGGCATCGCCGAACGGCTGCAGGCCGAGATCGACGCGGTCGTGAGCCTCGACGCCGACCGCATCCTGCGCGCCGTACTCGGCCTGATCACCGCGACGCTGCGCACCAACTACTATCGCCGCGACGGTGACGGCAACGGGCCGGAGTACCTTTCGTTCAAATTCGATCCGCATGCCATCGCCGAATTGCCCCGACCGAGGCCGCAATTCGAGATCTTCGTGTATTCGCCGCGGGTCGAGGGTGTGCATCTGCGCTTCGGTCCGGTGGCACGTGGCGGGTTGCGCTGGTCGGACCGTTTGGAGGACTTCCGCACCGAGATCCTGGGCTTGGTGAAGGCGCAGGCGGTCAAGAACGCGGTCATCGTGCCGGTCGGCGCCAAGGGCGGATTCGTGGTGAAGCAGCCGCCGACGGCGACCGGCGATCCGACGGCGGATCGGCAGGCGCAGTTGACCGAGGGCATCGCTTGCTACCGCACCTTCATCTCCGGACTGCTGGATGTGACCGATAACGTCGACCACGCCTCCGGCGAGGTGCTGCCACCGGAGCGGGTGGTACGTCGCGACAGCGACGACACCTACCTGGTGGTCGCCGCCGACAAGGGCACCGCGACCTTCTCCGATATCGCCAACGATGTTGCGCGCCAGTATGGTTTCTGGCTCGGTGACGCCTTCGCCTCGGGTGGTTCGGTGGGCTACGACCACAAGGCGATGGGCATTACCGCCAAGGGTGCCTGGGAGAGCGTCAAACGGCATTTCGCCGAGATGGATATCGACACGCAGACAACCGATTTCGCTGTCGCCGGGGTCGGCGATATGAGCGGTGACGTCTTCGGCAACGGCATGTTGCTGTCCGAGCACATCCGATTGGTCGCGGCCTTCGATCACCGGCACATCTTCCTGGATCCGAATCCCGATGCGGCGACTTCGTTCCGGGAGCGGCAGCGGATGTTCGCACTGCCGCGCTCGTCTTGGGCGGACTACGACAAGTCGCTGATCAGCGCGGGCGGCGGTGTCTACGATCGGTCCGCCAAGGCCGTTCCGGTCAGCCCGGAAGTGCGCGCGGCACTGGACTTGGATCCGAGCGTGACCACTATTTCCCCGCCGGAGATGATCAGGGCGATTCTGCTCGCACCGGTCGACCTGTTCTGGAACGGCGGTATCGGCACCTACATCAAGGCATCCACCGAGACCAATGCCGATGCCGGTGACAAGTCCAACGATGCGGTG
This sequence comes from Nocardia sp. NPDC052112, assembly GCF_040680135.1. Classification (NCBI taxonomy): domain Bacteria; kingdom Bacillati; phylum Actinomycetota; class Actinomycetes; order Mycobacteriales; family Nocardiaceae; genus Nocardia; species Nocardia sp. NPDC052112. The sequence goes on from NZ_JBFAWD010000046.1 coordinate 40,441, forward strand.
CGTGTCGATGCGAACCAGCTGCGCGCCAAGGTGATCGGCGAGGGCGGCAACCTCGGTGCCACCGCGCTCGGCCGTGTCGAATACTGCGCCAACGGCGGCCGGATGAATACCGACGCCTTGGACAATTCGGCGGGTGTCGACTGCTCGGACCACGAGGTCAATATCAAGGTGCTGCTGGACGCGGTCATCTCCGGCGGCGAGCTCGCCGCTGCCGACCGCACCCAGCTGCTCGCCGCGATGACCGACGAGGTCTCCGAACTCGTGTTGCGCGACAATATTTCGCAGAACTTCCGGATGGGACTCTCGCGCGCGCAGGCGGTGCCGATGTCGGGTGTCCATCGCCGTTTGATCGCCGACCTCGAGCTCCGGCGCGGGGTCGATCGGCGGCTCGAGGCACTGCCCTCGGATGCCGAGCTGACCAGGCGAGCCGCGGCCGGGCGCGGGCTCACCTCGCCGGAACTGGCGAATCTGCTTGCCCACGTGAAGCTTTCGCTCAAGGACGACCTGCTGTCCGGGGATCTGCCGGACAATCCGGCGTTCGAGTCGGTGCTGTTGTCGTACTTCCCCGGGCCGCTGCGCGAACGGTTCGGCGACGCGATCAAGAAGCATCCGTTGCGCCGCCAGATCGTGGCCACCATGGTGGTCAACGATGTGGTGGACCATGGTGGCATCACTTACGCGTTCCGCCTGGCAGAGGAGGCGGGCGCGAGTACCGACGACGCGGTGCGCGCCTTCACCGTCGCGACGGAGATCTTCGATCTGCACACGCTCTGGCAGCGCATTCGGACCACGCCGATGCCGACGGCGGCGCGTGACGAACTCGAGCGGGAGACCAGGCGCACCCTCGATCGGGTATCCCGCTGGTTGCTGACCAGTCGCCCGCAACCGATCGCCATCGGCGCCGATATCGCCCGCTACCGAGACGGCGTGCGCAAACTCGCCGGACATATGCAGCCTGCCCGGCTCCCCGCGGCCCACGCCGAGGATCTGGCCGCGCATGCGCGGTCGGTCGTCGAGCGGGGTGCACCGGCGGACTTGGCGCAGGAGGTGTTCCGCCTGATCCACATGTTCCCGTTGCTGGACATTGTCGATGTGGCCGATATCGCCGAGCGGGATGCGCTGGAGGTCGCGGAGCTCTATTACGCGCTCGACGATCACTTCCAGATCGAGCGGCTGCTGACCGCGGTGAGCAACCTCGAGCGCGACGACCGGTGGCGCACGCTGGCTCGGCTCGCGGTCCGCGACGATCTCTACGATTCGCTGCGTTCGCTGACCCTGGACGTGCTGACCGCATCCGAACCGGATGAGAGCACCGCGGACAAGATCGCCGAATGGGAGTCGGTCAACCGCCCCCGCCTGGCGCGTGCGGGCGCGTCACTCGGTGAGATCTTCGCCGCGGGCACCCATGACCTCGCAACGCTTTCGGTGGCCGCCCGCCAGGTCCGCAGCATGGTCAGTAGCGGGGAATCCGCTGCGGCAGCCCCTGTTTCGAGCTAGCCGATATCGGCCCCGCGGTCTCGGTAGACATCCGAGATCGCGGTGCCATCGGCGAACAACGCCCCGTCGTTCCAGCGAACATCGGGATCCACACCTCCGCAGTGGATCCCGATGTTCGCAGGGACGACGGGGATTTCTTTGTTGCGTGAGCGCCGAGTCACTGTGGCACCATCGACCATGCCGGACTGGGGCGGCGCGCCGCTGCATGAACGTTCGCCGAGCGGCTCTGATCGGAGACCGTCCGCCAGTGGGTTGTCGACCAGTTGTCTCGGTGGCCTTCGAGCTGGCCCCACTTTGCCGGTGGCGTGCCTGACGTGTGGGATAGCTCGTGATGGGGTTCACAGGCGCGACAGGCGTCGACTGTCCGGCATCGCGGAGCAGCCGGGAGGCCATTGCGAGCTGTGGTGCGGCGTCCACTCTGAGGCAAATTCGATTGCGGCCGAAGAACTTTCGTGTAAGAGCCCTTGGCAAGATCCGAGGTCGTGCCTAGGCTGACTGCACGCATATACAACATTGGAGGGGCAGCCTGTGCTCAGTTTGGATCTGCATCCGATCTTTCGCAACAACCGCGATATCGATCTCGCCATGCGACAGTTCCTCATCAGGGCGGCGCGGTCCGGAACGCCCGTCGCCGCGATCATCCCCGGTAAGGGCTCGGGGCAGCTCCAAAGCCGTGTCCTCGCTTTCCTCGATCAGAAGCACATCAAGAAGCTGTACGTGCGAAGGGAGTCCGATCCGGACAACACCGGGCGCGTCCTTGTGTACTTCGCGTGAGAGCGGGCTGGCGTAACCCGCACTGCCTGATCGCCACCGGTTCGATGCCGGCACCGCCACTTAGGCCGATCCGAATGCGGTCGAATCCCTCGAATACGGCGGCGTCCCGCTTCTCTTGTCGCGAATCCACGTGCGTCCGGGACAAATCGCAGGACTAGAACTTGCAACGTCATGTGGCTGTGTTTTCGCGCTGCCAGGTGGCGCCGTTGACGAGGGCGCTGCGGTCGCCGGGTGGCAGCTTTGGGTGTGGGGGATGGCTTCGGCTATCGAAGTCATGGCCGAGGGCGACACCGCGCGATCGATGGCAATCGCACTGGGCGGCAGCCACTCCGGCAACTCATCAACCCAGCAGGCATAGGTTGGCGACCACAACCGCTGCGGGCGCGGATCTATCGCTGTGACAAAGAGCCCGGCCCGCATTGCGCGACGTGCCAGCGCGCGACCCGTCGGGCCAAGTCCAACCACACAAAGATCTATCTCCAAGCCCACCAGGAAGTGTGCACAGATCGATGCGGTATCTCACTGCTGGAAACTGCCCATCGCTGGGAGGCGTGCCACCCCAAGCCCGTCGACCCGACCGGCACCACCCAGCCGTCAGCATTCACCAACAACACGCCTTGTGCTATGCGGCATCCTCCGCTTGGCCGATACCTGACCTCGCACGCCGATACCACCTGTCACGTAACCGTCGTCGTTTGCTCGGTCCGTGTTTCACCGGAGCCGGAACTTCCGCCGTTGGCGGGGACTGGGCGTGAAGTAGGGGCAGTCGCTGACTGACCACGGCCGCGGCTGGTCGCGCTGGCGTGGTTCGGTCCTTGTCGACCACGGGGCAGGCTCGACGGCAGTGCCGAGGTAATCGGTTGGCGCGGGTCCGGTTCGGATGTGGTCGAAGGATCGAACGACACGCCCGCCCGCATCGTTGGCCCGCTCGGCGCGGGGCTCGCTGACGGTTGCTGTCGCCGATAGCGCACTTTCGAACAGCACGTTGGATTGGGCATAGTCGCGGAGGATGACGGGCGCGAGGCTGCGGTGGTGAAGCATGGCATCGCCGCCACAACGGGGTGCTGCGCGAATCAGGCAGCGCTCGTGAAGCGGGCCTCTTCGTTGCGCCGTTAAGGCTTTCGGTGGCTGGGACCGCCCTGGGTGCGCTGGCTTCAATAATCATGGATGGGTGAGCTGGGTGGTCGCCACCGGTGATGTCCATCTTTCTGCTTCGCCGTCGAAGACGCCGAACGGGATCACCTCGGCGGTCTCGGACTTCGCTTTGTGTTGCGGCGCAGCCTGTTCCCCTTCTGCTCTGGGCGGCGGCCAGAACGGTTCACTCCACGATATGGGGGAGTCGCATTCTCAATGCTGGGAGCGATCGACTCGGTGTCCATTCACCACGCCGATACCGTGGCTGAGTGAACGGGGTGCGTAGTGCGATCGAGGCGAATGTTCAGCTCGTTGTAGAACGGTTCGAGCCTGGCAGCGGTTTCGGGCTGAACCGGGCCTCTCTCCAATTGTTAGAGGACTCACTCGAACAATTGCGTGCGATTCCTGGCTATGACCCCACCCCTGCCGAGTTCGAGCAGTTGGTAGCGCTCGTTGGTTCGTTTCTGGGAGCCTGCATCCTCGCCGAGGCTGAGGGAGACTGGGTCGTCCATGACGGCCAGCCTGGCGTGCTGCTACCGGACGGCAAGCTGGTGTTCCCGTTCAACAAGGCACGCAAAGCAGTCAGTGACGGTGTCGACGGCGGTGAATCGATCGTCGGCTTTCACCGGGTAGTGGTCGAGGTGTTGGCCGCCGGCAAGGATCAGCCGGATTCCAGCATTTCTCACCTTCCGCGCCACGACTACCCGGCAGATAATGTGGCTGAGGGGTTGGCCGTGCTCGAGAAGTCCGTCAGTGGGGTCCTCGCTGAATTGGGGGAGCCGAACGACACCACTCGGGCCACAGCTCTCAGCACGACCCTGGCCTTGGCGCACAAGCGGTGCGCCGTGGACCCGGAGGCGGTGAAGTTCGAGACGTGGGAAGCGTGGGTCACGGCGATGCAGACTGGTTTCGCACTGTTCGCCGCGGCCACCGCCGCCGAGGGCCGCAGCGTCACGGTGCGGATCGGAGAGCAGGCAGTAGCCTTACCGGCAATCGGGCCAGAATTCTGTGCAAACGCGGGAGATTGGGTTGCCTCGTTCTATCTCGCGTTGATCTGCCGGGAGCGCGAGCGGCTAGAGATGTTGGCCCGGGTGCCTATTTCCCTGCTGCGTGACTCGGTCCGTGGGTCGGATGCGGTGGTTCTCGAGTGCGCCTATTCCTGGGTGGCGGCCCTGCAGAGTTTCTGGCTCGGTCAGCCGGACGTGGACGACAAGCTGGCCGCCGCGCTCGTCGACACCGACCCACAGACAGCGCGGATCGACGGCCCCGACCAGGGCGCAGCTCAGTTCATCGACAAAGACCTGCTGTTGAAGATCCTGTATCCGCCGCTCAATCTTCTGTATCTCTATCTGCATCAGGACCACCAGGAATTCAACACGGCGCTGGCCGAAGCGCTGCAGTGGCACAGGGAGTACTGGACTGCGACTGAGGACCGGGCCATGAACGTTTCGGGTCTGGTCGCCCTCGGCCCGCTCGCCATCGCCTGCCTCGCCCACGACGCCGGCTTCCCCATCGACATCGAATCCGAGTACCTGCCCACCGCGCTCCTGAAGTACGTGTGGGCCGGTGAGATCGATACCTGAACATCGGCGAACACGTAGACCACCACAGTTCGACCTCTTGATAAAGACGGAACTTCGACCGCGAGATGGCACATCAAGGGGCGGAGGTTCCACGCGTCGATCGGCGAACGCCCCGGCGTGAGTCCCAGCGCCGCGGCGAGTGCGGCCAGGAACGCTGCCGGCGCCGGCTCCACGGTTCGGACATCCACTCGAACGGCGGCCGCCTCGGCCGCCTCGGCGATCTCGGCCCATACCCGCAACAGCGCCGTCTTTCCGACACCGCCCCGCTCCGTGGACGAAAAGGACTGAGAACAACGGACTTTCGGTGGTCAGTGCGGCCCGGAAGAGCGCTGTCTCGGCGGTCCGGCCGACGAACCGCTGCCTGCGAGCCTCCTGTAGCCGGTGGGCGATTCTGGGCATCTTTCCCAGGCTACCGAGGTGTTCACACTGAGCAGGAAGTGATCTGGTGACGGCGCTCGCCGAAGTTCCCCACCTGTGCTCGCCGAAATTCCCCACCCGTGAGCGGTGTCGATTATAGGGGTTCGCGGTTTCCGGTGGTGGCTCGGCGGAGGTTGTCGGCGGTGGCTTGGTGGTCGCGGA
>NZ_JBFAWD010000047.1:0-37014 GCF_040680135.1 Nocardia sp. NPDC052112
CGGATTCTCCCGCAGCGTACGACTGCAATTCGCAATCACCCGCTACATTCCGGGGTTACGCGGGCTCGCCAAAATCGGCCGCTGGACCTTCTGACAACCGACCAGAGCGGGGCGTAGCGGGAGCGGAGCATGCCGCCGGGTTCGGAAGTCGCTGCCGCACTGCGCCAAGTGCTCTGCCGCCTCGAGGCGGCGTTCGGCAGTGCCGGTACGAGCCTCAGCGGTACCGGACACCGGTTCGCGGATGCGGTGCGTGATGCCGGCCGCGCCTACGATCTGTCCGATCAACAGATGCGTCGTATCTTCGACGAGAGGATCGTTCCGGAGCAGCTCGGTGGCGCATCGGGATCTGTCCGACGACCCGAGCTCGTTGTCGTAACCGGTCAACCCGCGGCCGGGAAGTCGACAGCCATCCGTGAGATCGCCGATTCCTTCCACGGCCGCAACGGCGTGGCGGTTCTGATCGCCGACAACTATATGCCGTACCACCCGTGGTTCCACGAACTGCGGGCCCGCGACGACTTCACCGCCGGTGACCATATCTACCCGATTGCGGAAAAGTGGCTCGATATGGCCATCGAGTACGTGATCGCCCACCGCAGCAATGCCATTCTCGAAGAGGGAGCGGGCGATCTCACCCGCGCCACCGGCATCATCCGCCGCTTTGACCACAATGACTACGGATCACGGATAGAGGCAGTCGCCGTACGCCAAGAGCAGAGCCAGCTATCCAATCTCACCCGCTTTCTGGAGGAGCGCATGCGGCATGGCACCGGTCGATACGTCCCCCTCGAGGCGCAGAACGCGTGTTTCACCGGCTCCGCCGATCTGGTTCGCCTGTTCGAATCCGCCAGATCACCGGTATCGATCGACGGCCTGCGAGTCCGGTCGCGCACCGATGTGCTGTTCGAGAACCACCGCCTGTCGTCGGGTGAATGGGCCAAGGCACCGCAGGGCTCGGAAGCCCTGGAGCAGGAGCGCACTCGGCCGCTGACCCTCGTTGAGCAGCGTGCCTACGCCGACCGGATGCAGGATTTACGCGAAGGCATCGCCGCCGGCCGACAGCTGCGACCCGACGACGAGCACGTCTGGGCGCGACTGTCCAGGGAGGCCGATAAGCTCGAAGCCCTGGCCAGTCCCTTGCTCCGGCCCGGACCATACGGCGGTCCGTCATAATGGCCCGCATGACCGCAGCAGCGGAGCTACCCGCGCAGTGGGAGCGTGTGCTGCACTACGAGGCCGCGGTCGACATCATCACGAGCTTGATGGCGCAGTGCACCGCAGTCGAGTGGCTGGCCGAGCGCGCCGACGACGTCGTCGTGCGACACGATATGCGCTCTTTGCGCCGGGCATACCTCGCCGAGCTGACCGAGCTCGCCCCTCGGAATACCACGGCCGTGGCCAGGGCAATTCGCTACTACGGGACAACACTGGCGGGGAAGGTCGAAGCACCACGGCTGCACCTGCCTGCCCGGGACGAACTACCCGCCTGTCGCCTCGACCGGGCGACGCACGCGGCGGTATTCCGTGATCGGATCGCGCTGGAGACCCTTGGCGCGCCACACCCGCGCGAGCGCCCGATGGCGGTGATCCTCACCGGCCCACCCGGATCCGGAAAGACCACCGCGCTGCGCTGCCGATATCACAGCTGGGACGATGCAGCCCCGGTGCTGATCGATCCCGGTATCTACCCCGCATTTCACCCGCGCAGCTGGGATCTCGTCCGCGCCGACGATGCGCGGGCAGGCGATACCGTCGAGGCAGATGTGCTGGAGTGGGTCGCCATGGCGGTCGACTACTCGATCGGCCACCGCAACGATGTGCTGCTCGCAGTTGGGACCAGACGCCCAGGCGACGCGGACGCCTACGCCGCCGGTTTCCGGAATGCCGGCTACCTAGTGGAGAGAGAGGCATTGGCGGTCCCTGAGGCGGTCAGCGATCATTCGCTCACGCTTCGCCACCACTGCCGCCGCGGCAACTGGCCGGTGTTGAACGTGTAGGAGCACCGCCGGGGGATCATGCTCGAGCAAGCCCGCGCACGCCGACCAGCGTTGCCGGTGGACGGTCCTCGGCGTAATTGTGTTTGCCTCGGTAGTCGCGTGCATCTCGCGAGCCTTGATCAGCTGGAGTTCGGTGAGGCTAGCGGGTCAGCGCCGACGCGGCAACGCGCTCAGGCGGATTGCACTTCGTCGCCAGTGCCTTGGCTGATGAGGTCGGCCGGCATCTCGTCGTGCGAATCATAAAGCGACTGCTCGGGAACCGGTCCGCGAAAGCCGCTCCGCCTCAGGTCTCGATCGTGTGAAACCCGAGCTCAGCCACCTGTGCGGCCGATTCGGGCCTCGGTCTGCGCGGCGGGAGTGAAGGCCAAGTGCCCACGAACAGTTGCGAACAGTGTTAGCAAAAAGTATCGTGCTAATTGCGAACAGGGTTCACAGTAGGAGGTCTTGGTGGGCTGTTGTCGACGCTCCATGGCCGTCGTGGGAGTAGCCGGTTCCACCCACCTGGCCGTGCCCGCAAAGGCGCTCAGCCGCTGCGTCGTGGTCGATCCGCTCGGGCCGAGTTCGTGCGAAATACGCGAACTGACTTGGCGGCCACGGAGCCGCAGGTGCTCTGAACCGGGTTCACCTGGTCCACGACCTCTGGGTGGGCATCGATGAGGTCGTGGATTTGGCGGTGCCGGCTGTCGTTGCCGACGTGGGAGTCGGTGTTGACGGCCCTTTGCCGAGTGGCACCCCAGCATGCTCAGTCGACAGATTCCGGCATGGGTTCGCGCCTCGCGGCGGCGGACCAGGATCGTGTGGTTCATCGCCTTGGCCTTCGTGCTGGCTATTTGCCCGGCTTATTCGGCGCGGTCGCAATGGCGCAAACCGATACCGTATTGGACGGACCGCCCGGGATCGCAGCGGTGGACTGGATGAATGGTCTGCCGCCAGAGGATCGGGGGGCTCCGCAAGAAGTAACCGATGAGCAGCCTTTTGGTGACCTCGGTTTGACTCCGGGAGATGTTGACACCGGCTCGTCGGATTCGACAACGCCATCCAACCCAATGGCGCTGCCTCCACAAGCGGGACAACCGGTAGGCGGTTCGGCGCCCCCTCCGAGTCAATCAGTCGCGGCCCCCAGCGGCACGTCCGCAGCGCCCGCGGACAACGGGATGTCGCTGCGGGCGCCTGGCACCGACGGGGCCGTCGACTACACCATCCCGGACGGGGAGACTCAGAAGGTTTCGATGGTGGCAGCTCGAGGACTCGACGTGGCGTTCGGCAACACGAGCGACACAGATGCGCGGGCCGCATGCGCGCAGACACCGGCGCAGTGGTCGGACAAGAAGAAGATTGGGGACAGGATCGTTCCGTTCGGGCTGATGACGGGTGATGTCGCCGAGTTCGAGAAGCGAACGGCCTTGGTCAGGGTTCTTGGCCCGACAACGGCGACTCGGCGAAGGCCATTGTCGATGGTCGGCTGCAGCCTCTCGTCGCCGAGAAGTGTGACGAGATGAGTGACAGTGACGGCGAGTTCAGGCTTTCGCCGGCTTTGCTCACCCACGTGGTATCGAAATCACTGCTCCCGCATCGATCGATATAGGACGCGGGCGGCGATGGCGATCTGGATACGGCGGGTGCGGTTTCGGCGGCCACCCGCCGTGGTGCCGCCGAGTGGATGTGGTCGGAAGCCGGTACGGACGGTGAGACGGCCTCAGGGCGGGCGTAGGTGCTCGTCGGCATTGGAGCCGGAGGAGTTCTGGGATCCGGAGCGGTGGCAGCCGGGTGCCTTGGCAGGACGCTGCTTCGTATGGATCAATTCCGGTCGACGTCGGCGCCGGGTGGTCTGGATCTTGATTGCTGTTGTTGTGTTCCTGGCTATACCAGGAATCTTTGATGGAATGGCACGCGGACAGACCGGAACTGGGGGCGGTGGCGGCTCCGGCATCGACGTACTCGATTGGATGGATATCCGGGACTCCGAGGGTGTGCCAGCGACGAGTTATCAGATCTCGACAGATGATGGAAGCCTTCTTCACCCGGGCGACACGGTGAGATCTGCCGTGCTTAATTTGGAGGTCCAGTTCTGGCTTTTCCTGCAGATTCCCGCGTGCGAGTTCGTGGGCTTTTCGGCTGGTTACGAATGGCTGGACCCATTTCATCATGCTTTGACCGGTGTTGCGGAGAATCTTACCAGGCAGATTGCCACAATGCCGATGCTTTTCACCGCGGCAGCGATAGGATCATTTATTGTTGCATTGTTCGTTGTGCGGGGATATTTTGCCCGGGCTGCGACGCAGGTATGTTTCATGCTGTTGGTGGCAGTGTTGGGTCCGGTATTTCTTGCGGAGCCTCTAGCCGAAGTGCTGGCTCCGAACGGTCTCCTGGCTCAAGGGCGTGATCTCGGTATCTCGGTGGCGGCCGGTCTCAACGGTGATCCTGACCCGAATCCGGCCGATCAAGTGGAAGTCATGCAGGCTGGTTTGGTCGATAACCTGCTGCGGCATCCGCTGCAGGTATTGAATTTCGGTCACGTCGTCGATCGGTCGCCGGCCTGCCGTGATGCTTGGTCGACCGCGACTCTCTCGGGCAATGATTCCGATATCAGGGCAGCAATGCGTGACTGTGGCGACTCGGCTGCTTATGAGAGGGCCTCCGACCCGACCTGGGGGCAGGTCGGGTCCGGTTTGGTGATCATTTTTCTGTCCCCACTCGCATCGCTGGTACTGATAATGGTCTCATTCATGATTATCAGAGACGGTTGTTATGCTATCTATCACGGTTTCATGATAATCTTTGGTTTTGCTGCAGGTGGATTCATTTACGGACCGACGCAAACGTTTCTGGTAAGGAATGTGGTGGATGCATTTATAGCTGCCGGTCGAATGGCCGCATACACCATATTCCTCGGCGTGTACACACTTTTTCTCAACAATATGTTTCTGCAGGCAGGCGGCTAGGTGATGAAAATATTGTTCCTCTGCGCTGTCGTGAACGTGGTCGCAATCTTCCAGGTCCGCCATCTGAGTAAGGCAATGCGCAGCGGTAGTGACTGGATCGCCAACCGGCTCGGGCTCGCGGCGCAGGGTTCCTCGAGCCCAGGCCATGGTGGCGGTGGTGGCGGGAGGGCCCTGGGGATGGGTAACGCGAATGTGAACAACTCGATGTCCCCGCTCGGGGTGCTCGCCGCGGCCACCACCATCAATAGCTCGCCGATCACCGGCTGGGTCGCCGGCCGCAACAGCCCGCTCAGTCGTTGGTCTTGGCTGGACCAACTCGAAAAGCGGAACAAGGCAAGGGGACTGGCGACCGAGGATCTGCGCGCGGCCGCGCATGCTACTGCGTTCGATCGCGTTTGGCTGGCGACTGTGGCGCGGGACGGCATCGCACGCGCCAGAAGAACCCGCAGGGGCCGGACGAGAGAGGCCGCCTTCGCCGCGAACAATGTCGCGCATGCGACAGGCCTGACGACCGGTATCTATCACGGCCTCCTGATGGCCGGTATGAGCGAGCGAGAAGCGCGGCTCGCCGCCGACGTAGAAGTGGACATTATTCGGCACGCGGATCGTGAGTCGCTCGCCTCGGGGCACCTCAGTCGCGTCCTCGCCGCCCACAAGCATTTCGAGCGGGACGCCATCAGGAATCCGGGGGAAAGGAATGCGATGGCCAGGTTGCACGGCTTGGAAGCCAGCGTCGATCGGTACCGAGGTGAATATTCCGGCGGTGTCCAGATTTCGGACCGGTTGCACCGCTTAGGGTATGAGTATCTCCGAAACCCCGAAGAGGCATTCATCGGGAGCCTGCAGACGGCCGCCAGCGGCCCGGCTACAGGTGGATCTTTGACACTCCCCGGCGGGAGGATGGAACCGGTGACCGCAAACGAAGCGGACCGGTTGAGGCAGTGGCTCTCGAACGAACATGCACTCCGAATCCAGGCCGCCACCATTTGGGTGGCAGAAGATCCCACCGACCTCCAGCGGATCCGGGTGCTTCGTTCAGAGATCGACAGAGCCGCCATGACAGACCAATTGCAAGCAGGGCGGAGTATCACGGGTGCTGTCTCGCTTGCGCAACCGGACATCGTTAGGACCCGACTCCCACAGCCGAACCCGACTGATCCACACGAGCACATCCCGCTGGATCATCTGAGAGCCGTCAGATTCCGGCACCGCTGATCTGCACCAAGGTTCCGAGCGCCGGTCATCGGGCAGGATTTCACAGAAAGGCACTCGATGAGGAAGGTGCCCTGGAAACGGCAGCCGCAAACGGGAGCCACCGGCACACCGTTGCCCATGTGACTCCGGCGCGCCGGGACCTCCGATCATCGTCGCTCGGGTCGACTGGCGCGGCTACCGGCGCGGACAAGCAATCATAGTTCCAGGCGCCATCATCTCCGCACCGGCGAGCCGCTGTTCACCGGACCCGTTGCCCACACGTTCGACGGCGCCATCCTCGCATCGCAGGTGATCGAACGCGGTTGGAGCGCGGGAAGGGTCACGCTTCTCGATCGCAATGGCCACCCGATTATTGAGGTCAGCAACGACAGCTCCATCTTCGAGTGGTATCCGACTGCGACCGCGACGCAGCCGATCCTCACTGGGGAGAGTGCCTACGAGCGACCCACGGGCCGACTCCTCTGGACCAATGCGTAGATCCGCATCGACGACCACACGGGACGCCGTCCGATCGCTCGATGGATCAGAGTTGGCCGGTCTCGATCTCACTGACGGACACCGAATCTGGCAGCAGCCGACGCCGTTCGCGAACACGTCACGCTCTTCACGCTTTGACGGCATAACCGAGGCAACCCACCTCATCCTGACCGACGGCACCACCGTGCACGCGATCGACGCCGGAGACGGTTCGACTGCCTGGTCGATGCCGTTACCGCCCAGTGGTGATCCCCGATCGCGCTCGGCGGTGAAGGCAATGGGTGGCCGCACGGTCACGGTGACCGCGCATGCATTCACCGGATACGCTGCGGCATAACGCGACTTTGATATTCGGCCGCAGCCTCAGCGGCGGATCCAGGTCGCGATCACACGGGCCGGGAAGCTCGCCCGTGCGCGCTTGATTCACACCAGAGGGCAAGACTATTCCGGCTGGGCCAAACCGATTCCGTTGCCCCACAGTCGGGTCAACGTGGCGAGCCGTGTCCCGGTCGCGTGGTTCGCCGTGGGCGATCCAGACCCGGCGGGCGTGGCCGACCATGGCGGCCACCGCGTGCGCGGCGTTCAGGGTAGCGGCATCGACTTCCCTGATCAGCGCGGCACTAGGCCGGTGTCGATCGTCGCGAAGACAGAGTCGGCCAGGGATCGCACACGTGTGGCGGGGATTTCGCCAGTAGCGACGAACGTAGCCAAGCCCTGCATGACACAGCGCATGGTGAGCATGATCGCGTCCACCGAAGGCCCACGGATCGCACCCGCGAGCCATGCGTCCCTGATTGCTGCTGCAAAAGTGTCGCGCACCGAACCGCGCACCGCGGCCAGCTCTGGGTGGGCGTCGCCGTCGGTGACGGTTCCGCCGAACATCAGCTGGGACAGGGCGGGCTCAGCGGCCACGAACTCCAGGTAGCGGTGACCGATGGCGTGCAGCCGCGGCAGCGGGTCATTGACCTCGATGGTGGATAGGGCTTTCCCTAACTCAACGAACCCCTGAGCCATCACAGCGGCGAGCAGCGCCTCCTTGTCGGTGAAGTGCCGGTAGGGCGCCGCCGCAGACACTCCCGCCCGTGTCGCGGCTGCCCGAAGCGTCAGCCCCGCGACCCCTTCCTCCTGCACCAGCGCGCGTCCGGCATCGACCAGCGCCCGTCGCAAGTCTCCATGGTGATAGGCCTTGCGCATCGATGTTGACATCCTTTACATTATCTTCCGTAGATGTGAACAATGACAACTTTCTTCCGGCAAAGGCGAGCCATGTCCCACCGCATCCACAACGTGCATCAGCGAGTGCTTTCGACAACTCCCGAAAATTTATGGGCCACATTGACATTGCTCGGCACAGACAATGACCCGCTATACCCGCCCGAGTGGGGTTGGGTGCGCTTTCCCGACGGCCTGCACTCGGGCGGCAGGATGGTCCAACACAATGGCATGAGCCCGATCAGCTACCGCATCAAAGAAGTCGAGCCACCGCGGCGGCTGTGGTTCGGCGAAATTCCCGGCATCGACGGAAGTCATGGATACGTCCTGGAGCCCGTCGACGGAGGCACTCGGATCAGCCACGTGCTGTCGGCCGAGCCATCGATCATCCCGTACCTCCTATGGATGGCGGCGTTGCGCCACAGCCACGACGCTATCAGCGAGCTGATCTTGGACAACCTCGAGTTCCTCGTCACCGGCGCGATTGCCGATCCATACCGTCCCCGATCGGGTGCCCGAATCATAAAGCGACTGCTCGGCAACCGATCCACGAAAGTCGCTCCGCCTCGGTGCGTCCACCACGCGGAGCCGCGAGCTCAGCCGAATGTTTAGCCGATTGGGGGACTCGGGCTGTGCGACGGGAGCGGACGTCAAACGCCATCGAACAGTCGCGAACGCTGTCAGCAAACAAGTGTCGCGCCAATTACGAATGCCGTTCACAATCGGAGGTCTTGATGAGCCGTTGTCGATGCATCAAGTTGCGCAGTGAGACCACATCCAGTCCACCGAGGCACCTGCACCGCCGCGCCGTCGACCGAACATCAACTGGCGCAGTTCAGGTTCAGCGGTCACGCACTCCGAGTAGTGTCGTCCGCCGGCGTGCAACTGCGTCAGCGGGTCATCGGCCCCGGGCGTGGAGACGGCCCCTTTCGAACCCCTGCGCCATCACCGTGGCGAGCAATACCCCCTTGTCGGCGAAGTGTGCTGGTAGCGCCGCCGCGGATATTCCCACCTTGTCGCGACGGCCCGAAGTCTGTCCCCCCTCGGCGATGGGCCACCGCGTCAATGAACTGTTCGATGGTGCGATGGGGCGCGCGGTCGGTGTCCATGATTGCCGATTCGCGACCACAACGACTCAGGAGAGTGACATACGTCGCGTCACAAGTCACCAGCCTGTCGAATAGTTGCGAACGCCATTAGCAAATGCCTATCCTGCAGCTGCGAACGTTGTTCACAGTCGCGGAGTTCGGTGCGTTCGCCGAGTTGAGTACGTGGTCGGAGCGTGTCCGTCCCGGCGGGGGCTGGTCGTACCGACTTGTCGTCGAGATCACGAGAGGGCTGTCGCTAGTGGTGGTGCACATTCCGCAGTACTTTCCCGCGTGGCTGAGAGGCATGGCGCTTGGGCAGTTTCCGGCCGAGGCCCCGGCTGCGATGCGGCGGAGCGCCGACGGCTGGTCCGACTCGGCGAATGGTTGTGCCGCAGTGGCGGATCGGCTCGCGACTGCAGCGGGCGAGGCCCTCAGTTCATGAACAACGGCCCTGACTCATCCGGCACACCACCCGAGGCCAACGCCACCGAGCTCCAGGACACGTCCCCCGAGCGTCGGCACCTGCTCGACGAGTACGAGCGGATGCGCAACGAACATCACAACGGCAGAGGGACCGTACTACCTCCGAACCCACCAGGCCAGCAACTGGGCTTCGCTGCCAGGGTTGCGCCGGGGCCCGACTACGGATGGCCTGCCTGGGCTCAGACGACAAAAACGATCACGGGCACGACCACCGCATCGCACGAAGGCGGTTTGAGCGGGCCAATGTCGTCGACCGACTCCGCCGCCGTCTCGGTGCGTCCGGACCAGACGGGCGCCGAGAGTAGCGGCCAGTTCGTAGCCCCGGAGGAGGACGCTAGCAAACGTCCCCGCGTCGATCCCGAATTCGAAACGGCATTGCCCATGCCACCCGTGGACAACACAAACCGCTCGAATAACACGACTACGAAAGTCTCATTGACTTCACCATCGCCAAACCAACAAATCCACAGGCCGCCACAAATCTGATCCAGCTGTGTCGCGTCGCCGACACGGCCGCGTTGTCGATACAGCGGGACCTAGTGGCCGCCAATTCCTCTTCGGTTCCACTGCCGAGGGTTTGAAAAGGAGTCGGATATGGATCAATCGTTGCAGGTCGACCCTGACCTTCTGCGGGCGCAGCACCAGACGCTCGCCGCGATCGCAGACGCGGCACAGGCGAATCTGGACGAGCTGAAGGCCCGGCTCGCCCGGGAGGGCAAGTGCTGGGGCAACGATGAGCCCGGCCGGAAGTTCGGCGAAAACTATGAGCCCGCGGCGAAAAGCGGAATCACCGGATTCGAGAACCTGGTCGACAATCTCCGCGGCATGCGTGACGGAATGGCACAGGCGGCCGACTCCTTCCAGAGCCATGATCAGGAAAGCGGATTGCGGCTGGCGCGGTCTGGTTTCGACACCGACCCGACCACACCGCTCGGGCAGTCGGTCGAACAGCCGATGCGGCAGAATCCCGGACTTCCCCAGTCAACCGCGCCGCTCAACGGTGACGGTTCGAGTCCCGATACCAGCCAAGCCGCGCCCCCTGGAAGCGAAATACCAACGACTCCTTATAGATCCGAGTCGCAGGGCCTGCAGCCGAGTGGAAACCCCGGTGCGTCTTCTCCGCCGGAATCCGCGGGGCACAGCGAGTCAGGGATGCCTCTCGGCCAACCAGCGCGGCAGATGTCCGGCTCTGATACGCCGGCTATCAAGCAAACCCGCACGGCATCCGCTGCACCCGTCCCATCGCCCGCTCAGGCTGTCGCCGCACCGGCAACCTCGACAGCTCGGCCGGGTACAGCGGCCGGGCATCCGGCAGCTGCCGCGAAATCCCGGGATACGCCGTGGTCGCGGCCGAGAGTCGAGACGTCTGGGCCGCGAAGCACCCCCGGCACACCGTGGTTGCGGAACACGCCCGCCGGATCCGCGCAAGGGCAGGTCTTTGCGCCGCACCCCGGTCCCGAACAGCGCCGGGCAAAACCCGAGCAGCCGAACAAGAGTGACGAGTCACGCCGCTCGAGGTCCGCACCGGCACGACCGAAACGTACCGCCCCGGCGGCATTGGACGTGATCCGTGAGCTCGCCGCACGGCACGGCCTGCGGATCGCGGGATTCGAGACCTCAGGTATCGAGGAACACACTGCCCGCGAAATCGCGGCAGCCGTCGACGACATACTCGGGAAGTATCCATTTCTCGACCTCCGCGGTATCGAGATCGCCGACCTCGGCGGCACGGTGTCCGACGTAGTGTGGAATCGCGACGATGCACGCACCGCGGCATGGCTTGTGCTCGACCGAATCTCGACGTCGAACGGCACCCAGGCTGCCGAGATGACTTGGGCTGCAACCGAATTCAGAGACCTGGCGGCGGATTCATCGGATGAGCGGCCGATGTATTCGACCGTTGCGCGCGACCTCGGCCGAATTCTGGAGAGCGCGGCCGGTCCCCGTATCCGGCAGCTGGCGCAGCGCGCCCTGATCACCGAATACCACCGCGTCAGCGGGCCGTGGGACCGGAACGACACGCTGGCCGGTGTCGTCCGTGGTTATCGGGGGTGGTGTGCCCAGCTGAGTGGCCGCAGCTTCTCCGGCAATCGTTTCGATCCGGGTGCTGCGCTGGTGGAGGCATTCGCCGAGGTCGAATTGCGTGGTGAGAACGCCTGCGGTCCGGCGAAGGTGCTGCATCGGCTGCTGGTGGAGAACGCGAGGGCACGGTCGGGTTCCTGACATGGTGCGGATCCCGGAGGGATTCCCGCAGTGGGCGGCGGAGCTCGTGGCTGCGCATTGTCCAGTGGCGGATACGGACGCGATGTGGCGAGTCGCGCAAGCATGGACCGACGCTGCCGATGAGTGTCGGGCACGGCAATACGAGCTGGAGCGGGCCAAGGCCGATGCCGCGACCGCCGCGGGCGAGGGGCGCACCGCACACGCCATCCAGCAGAGTTACGACCAGCTGATCGCTGACACACAAGCCCAGGCCGAGTACTGCGATCAGCGGGCCGAGCAGTCGGACCAAGGCGCCACCGCGCTCGATCTCGAGATCTACACCATTATCGGCATTATCGGCATACTCGTGGCTTCGCTGGCCGTGACCATGCTGATGCCGCCGCCTGGCAGTATCACGGCCACACTCGCCAAGCGAGCCGAGGCCAATGCCGCGATGGCAGTGGCGCGACGTAACACGCTGGCCTGGCTGGCCCAGCTGGCGGCTCGATACTCGCGGTTCGCCGCCGCACATCCATTGGCAACCGCAATCGGGTGGGGCGCTGTGTTCGGCGTCATGGCGGGCGGCGGCGTCAACTGGGCCGCCCAGCAGCTGCAGATTGCGCAGGGGCACCGCGAGACCATCGACTGGAAGTCGGTTTGGGTGGAGACCGCGGCCGGTGCATTTGGCGGCGCGATCGCGGGCGGCGTCGGCCATGGTGCCGCGCGCGCGGTTATCCGGGCCGGAGCGAATTCCGCTTCGCAGGCCATACCGCTGGGGCGGCAGGTGCTGGCCGTACTCGCGGCGGGCGCCACCGGCGGTGCGACCGGCGGCGTCGCCGGTGGTCTCACCGCATTGGTTTTAACCGGCGGGGAGATACACGGCGGGGACCTGGTCCAGATGGCGGCGCGCGGGATCCCTGCCGGTCTCGTCGCTTCGGTGGGTGCCGGGGTGCGGGCCGTGCGGGTCGCCGGCCATGCGGGTACACCTATTGCTGCCGAACCAACCATCCCGGATGTCGGCCCGCCGGTCGATGGCAATCTGTCGCAGGGAAGAATTCCCGAATCCCGATCGGGAGATGGTCAGGCACCATACACGTCCCCGGAGCGTGACGCGGAGATCAATCAGATCGGCAGCGACCTAGCCGGGAAGCTCTCGGAGGGGCCGAACCGCAACGCTGGCGAAGAGCTCACACACAACCCGTCCGACTCACCCGAAATTCTCAGCGCGACCGACCTCGCCGACCTCCGCAACATGGATGACAAGCTGCGCGAGATCACCGACGCCGAATACATGCGGATGCGCGACAATCGGGATAACGGCGGGGAAGTCACGTTGGCTCCGGACTCACCCGAAATTCTCAGCGCGACCGACCTCGCCGACCTCCGCAACATGGATGACAAGCTGCGCGAGATCACCGACGCCGGGTACGACGGGCTGCGCAACCGGCAGGATAACGACGGAGGCACCGCACCTTCTTCGAACTCGCCCGGCCCGCAACCGGGTTCGCCGCCCCCGCATACGTCGCACCCCTCGTCGACGCCCAGTCCACCAGCGTCTGGGCGCGGCAGCGGGTGGTCCAGTTCGGACCTGACCTACCAGAACATCGGGAGTTCGGGCGTGACCACCGCACCGCCGCCCGAAGGTGGTTGGGGCAGGCCGCCATCGCCGACCAATCAGGCCGAACCCGGCGCCGTGCAAGTGCGTCCGGCCCAGGTGAGCACCGGAGTGATCACCGACGTGCCGATCACGCAACCGAAGGCCACGGCGCTCCCCACCGAAAGGTTCGTCGTCAATGACGGCAGCGCTGACTACATGATCGTGCGCGACCCTAACGATGTGATGTGGCTGGTGGAGTCAGGGCACTTGGACGTCGATGCGCCACGGGAACCGATGGGCCCAGGGCGGACCGTCGACGCCTTCGCACCGCCCACGGCGGCCACCGACGAAACCCCCCTCGTCAACCTCGATTTCGATGTACAACCCGCCCGACACGAAGCGGACCCCACGCAAAACCCGGAACAACCAGCTGCGAATGAATCCACCGCATCGGCGGGCTCGCTGAAACAAGGCACCGACGTCACATCGCAGATAGGGCCGAGCTCGGTCACGAACAATCCTCCCGCACCGCCGACCTCACCGAAACACGAGGTCATACCACCGCCGACATATTCACGCCCGGCCACCGACGCGAACCACGCAGTCCAGCAAGCAAAACCGATATCGGTTGCGGATGCCGCGCCGACTACGACTCACGCCGAGACCGACCCCGCTCCACAAACGAGCCCATCGACACCAGGTCGCGATTCGGCAGTGCGAACATCCGCACCGGAAGCGAACATCGCTGCCGCACAGACCACACCACCAGACCTCGTCACGTATGCCACGCCCCACGCGACACCACAAGGCAATACATCCCCACCTCAGGCCACGCCGCAAGCCGCGCAAGCCATCACACCCCAGCTACAGGCGGCTCCGCAAGCCAACGCACCGCACCACCAAGCGAGCCCGCAAGGCACACAAGCCAACTCACCACAGCAGCCACACGCCACCACACCGACACCCGGTGCCGCTGCGAACAACCTCCCAGCCCAAGCGATCCCACCAGCAGCATCGGCCGACGCAACGGGACCGAGCGGATATGGGCCGTCGAATCACGATGCCGCCGCAGGACTCTCGGCACCGCCACCCGCGATGTCCAGCGGGCAGCCCGCCGACAACGACGAACTCTCCAGCGACCCAGACGAATTCCCGATCCCACCGGGCACCACTGTGCCCGATCCACGCGAGCACAACGTTCAGAAAGACCCCAGGGACCACAATGTATGGCAAGACCCCCGGGACCACAACATCCAGAAAACCCCGGCGGGGGACTACGTCACCCTCCCTGGCGTCACCTACCCCTTGGACAACGAGGTACCCGACAACGCCATACCCGTAATCCCGCGTCCACCCGCCCTCACCCCCATCAACCTGCCCGCCGATTCCGCCCGCTTCACCCCTGCCTCCCAGAACCCCGACGGCACAGCGAACCCCACCCCGACACGCCCCCCTGAGGTCACCCCGCTGCCGCGTGATTCGGCCACACATCCAACCCACCAGGATGCTGTCCCCGAAAAAACCGATACGCCGATCCTGCCGACCAAGGCCCTCGCCCCGAACCCGGAAACCCTCGGCGCACCCCACAAACCCGCGGCCCCGCAACTCAACCCGCACAGCATCGACCACAACCCCCAAGACAGCGGCGTGCCCAACATCGGCGGTGTCCCACACCTGCTACCCGCCGCACCACCCAAAAAACAGGTGGAACGCAAAAGCCTGGTCCGAGCAACGATGGGTGAGGACCTCGACAAGAAATCCGAAAAGCGCAAGCGACGTCGCGAGGAACAACCGCCACCCCCGCCCCCACCGCCACAACCCACGGCCGAACCGCCGCCAACACCCACACCACCGACACCCGCCGCTGCGCCCAAACCCCGCAAGTCCAGCGGACGACCGCTGAGCGAAACCGACCCCGCGCGTGCGGATCTCGCGAGAGCGCTAGGCGTGGACCCATTGTCTGCTCGGCGCACGCCTCTCACGGACCCGCCGACAGTGGCGCGAGCGCGGGCGACAATTCGCGAATCGCTCACTGCCGAAACCGATATCGCCGCAGCCGAGGCAATGCTCGACGCCCTGGTACGGACTGCCGAAGGTCCGATCGCCGTCCGGGTACGACCGAACGGACGCGCACGCGTGCGGGTCGAGGTCGTCGACCACAGCCGGGTCCTGCCGGTACGTGACGAGCCGAACAAGACCACCGCGGAGGTTGTGCCGACCGAGGCGGGCCAGGTCACCGAACTGTTGGACCAGTCCGGACAGTGGGGCTTCCGACTGAACACCAGCGGGTCGCGCACACGATGGTTCACAGCCGGGCCGCACGACTCGGCAACCGGCCCGACCAAACCCGCACTGCGGATGACATTCGAGCGCGGGCAGGTTCGACAGGGCGTGACGAGGGCGCGCAGGGACGTCGGCCAATTCCTGTCACATAACACTCGACTGCCCCAGAAAACGATCGACGCTGCGGTGCTCGCCCTGTCGGAATACCTTGGCAACGCCGCATTACACGCGAAAGAAGGCGGTGCGGAGCTCACCGTCGAGGCGGACGACACGCGCGTACGGATCGGCGTAACCGACACCTCGCTCGGATTGCCGAAATGGCGCACCGAGAGCAATGTCGATGCCGCCGACGAGGTCGCCCCATCACCCACCATCGACCCAGCCGACATAGATGCATACCTAGCCGACATCGATCTGGCGGCACTGGAATCCAGCCGGACCGACCCGGACGAACTGGGAAACCGCGCCGATGGCGAACACGGGCGTGGCGCACGGATCGTGACGGATAGAGCTCTCGCCGTCGGCACCGATGTAACCCGGCACGGCAAGACGGTCTGGGTCGAATACAAAACTCCCCCAAGAAGCTACCCGGCATCCCCGGACGACGCACTCGACCTTCCCCAAGGCCGCGCGCGCCGCTCAGATGGCGCCAACCACAATGCGTCCGTTCCCTCGGCTGCGGGTGGGCCGATGCCGTGGAACCAACGATCAGCGTCTTCCGACCACGACTCACGGACCACCGAATCAGCCACGTCCAGTGCGCGAACCACGACATTGGGCGAGGTCGTGGTGGATGTAGAGGGGCAGGATACGAGTGACGAACAGGTGCGAATGCATGCGGGCTCGGTGGCCTGGGATTGGCTGAACGAGCAGCTTTTCGACTGGCCGGCTGACAAGATCGATGACGCGGGGCTGGAGCTTGCCGAGCATGTGATGGCAGCTCTGGAGAACAGCGACGATGGTGCAGTCCGAGTCGTGCTGGAGGAGAGCGGGGAGCCGGGCGAGCGCCGGGCACGCGTCACGGTGGGCGATTCCAGCTTCGAACTCGTTGAGGCGTATGAGCTTCCGCGCTGGCTGGCCGAGGCCATCGGACAAGTGCGCCACCTGCGCTTGAATGTCCCCGGCGAGCTGGCTATCGCGGTGCGGTACCGCGATAGCCCCAAGATCGCGAAGGCGCTTGCTCCGTACAACCATCTCGGTGGGCCAGTGGATGTCGCACAAGATCATATCGATGTCGGGCTGAAGCACGCGGCGCGAATCAACCACGGGCGATTGCACGCGTCGCTCCACCATGTTGTGGCCGACCCCACCAGGTACCGGTTCGGTGACAATGTTGTAGAGCTGAATATCTATCCGTTCTGGGACCAGGACTTCCGGAGCGGACTGCGTCGGCTCGACCTGACGGGGCGCAACGACCGAACCCTCACGCTCGAGGAATTCACCGGCGCCATCATTGCTGACCTAAACCAGCGCCGACAGCTAGCAGAATCACGTGCCGCGGCCGGCGGACCTTTCGCAAAGGACTTCGGGCTGGGATCTGCACCTCGACCCCAAGGTGCCCCCGAGAGTCCGCGGACCGGTCCCGAATCGGCTACGGGCAGTGGGAGTAGCGACAGGGATCCCGGTAAGGACGTATCGGCTACGGGCCGACCAGGACGGGTGGATCCGCATGTCCATCGCGACGGCGGGAGGCCGGGCGATCGCCAACGGTGGAACCAATCGTCCTCGGTTGCAGCGAATTCGGAATCGCCCAGTCGTCCGGGGCCTGCACCAGCGGGCGTCCCGCCGAATGCCGCGGAAACATTCGACCTACACCCGAAGCAGGCCAGGGACGCCGCCGGTGCGCCGATCGTAGAGCGGGCTGATACCGGTGACCCGTGGCTAGGTTTCGCCAACGCCCCCGGGGTCGACAACCACGCGCGCGCGAATCCACTCGACACGCGGCGCAAAGCACCATCGCCCGAACAGCCCACAGCAACGCAACCCCCGATCAAGCAGGCGCCAGCCAGCTTCGAAGAGATCCGCGCCGCACTCTGCGCAGCCCTAGCAGAAGGCACCGCGAAACCCGACGCACAAGAGATACTCGCCGACGCGACCGAACAACAACTGCGCGCAGCCCTCAACCGACTCGTTCCCAACCAAGTCAACATCCTGCAACACCTGCTCGCGGAACACCCAGCCAACCGAATAGTCCAAGACCTGACCAACAGCTGGGACGAACTGATCGACCGGGCGAACCACGCCGCCGGCCAAGTGATCAACTCACTCGTACACAACAGCCCCGAACACCAGAGATACACCACACTGACCACGGCATTGGCCGAGGCAACCCCATGGCAGCTCCAGAACGCACTCAAACAACTCGGAACCGACCAGAAAAGAATCATCGTCGGCCTGTTCAGCCAAGGAATCTCACCCGCCAAGATGGCGGCGATCATGCCGCTCGAAGAGCCCACGATCAAACTCATGGCCGACGGCGCCGTCCGCCGCATCGCCGCCCATATCGCCAACACACCCGGACCAACCATCGAACCCGCCACGGTCATCGCGACCGAACCGAAGCCGACAGAAAGCGCCTTCCAGCGCGGATACCGCCTCGCCGAAGCAGAACGCAAAGCCGCCGCATTCGATCACATCGACGGAGCAACCGAACAACTCACCCAACTACTACGCAGACTCAACGAAATCTTCCCCACCCCACAGTTCGGCCAGCGGTCTACTGCCGGACCGTTGGACTCCCGTGGAGAGCCCACGCCACACCCTTCACCAGCATCGCCTCCAGCCAGCAAAAAATATACGCCCGGCAGCCGCAGAGAATGGTTCCAACGACAATTTGACGAAGGCAACCTCGACCCCGAAAACCTGGCGGCGGCCAAGGTAATCATCATGGACGAGTACGGCAGGGTGCTGATGTTGCAATCTCCTTATGAAGGCAAACGGACCCTGCCTGGCGGCTTTGTTGACAACGGATGGCGAATCAGAGAGAAACCAGAGGAGGCGGTGAAACGAGAAGTTCAGGAAGAACTCGGAGAAGAATTTGGGAGAGTTGTAAAGATTGAGCGTCTGCTTGCCACTAATAGGAAATCACCGGACCGCGAACATGGACGGGACTTCCCGCTAACGGATCACATCTACCTCGCAACCTTCGACGAGTCAGCCCGCACCAGAGTGTCGGCTATGCAGTTCGATGTCGATGCGAAAGAAGTCTCAGGCTACGACTTCCTTCCCCCGAATTTGGCGGCTCGAAGCGCCGGACGAAAAGCGATCGATGTTACTGCGCCACTCGAAGCACTCTCGTCCGGAAAAACAATCCACCTCGTAGACGGCGAATTCGCTTCACAACAACTGGACGAAAAGGACTCAGCAACAACCACCTCCGGCGAAGGCGTACTACGCGATCGTGACGATGCGCTCTGGCGAGGTGAGGAGGCTGATCCACCGATAGGCACCGCGGAGTGCGACGTGGCCAAGCGCACGCTCGTGGACCTGCTGCGATCCCGCCACCCGCGCCTTACGGAGATCGGTTTCGAAGTGATCGGGATCGACGACTCGAATATCGGCGTCGGCGCGGTCCGTGGTATTGTCCGCGCGGCCGATTTTGTACTGGAGAAGCACCCGCATCTCGATGTCCTGGTCATCCGAATCGGAGATGACATTGATCCATACTCGGGTGGCAAGACGGACGGAAACTTCGACGCCGGGCGTGTGCACGAAATCGCGGTGAGTCGCGGCTTCGTCATCAGCGCCGAGGATTTTCGTGATGAATTCGATGGCGAACGTTTTCCGCAGGGTACCGGCGACCCGGTGTACGACCTCATGATGATTCTGCTCGGTGGCGCCATTGATATCGCGACGCGCGGCGAAATCAGCGACAACGAGGAAGCCATTCTGAGCGCCGGCTACGAGGAGTTGCGTTCCGCCGGACGTATCGACATCGACCGGGAAGCGTGGGTGGACCAGATTCCCTTCGGCGGCGGTAGTCTTGTCGCGGTGTCGTTCGCCGACATCGAGATCAACGGAGACAAGGCAGACACCCCACAAGCTGTGCTGTACAAGGCACTGAGTGACGCCTGGAAGAGGGTTCTTCCCGCGGAACCGGAGGTTGTCCGCCAGGAACTGGCGGCCTCCCTTCAAGAACAAGAGCGTGCCCGTCGAGAAGCGGAGTCTGCCCGTCGAGAAGCGGAAGCTCGGCGGCGGCAAGCGGTGGCTGACGCTTTGGCACAGCGTTTCGGCGGAGACAACCCCGGCAGGGGACAGGATTGGCGTGACGCACTCTGGCGGGGAGGATCGGCGCCGGACCCGCGGCTGGGCAGCGACGAGGCCGAGTTGGCCAAGCGTGAGATGCTGACCATGCTGACGCAGCGCCATCCGCAAGTCGATCTGGTCGAATCGCAATGGCTCGGTCCGCCGTGGAGCGCGCCCCGCCGGATCGGGGTCGATGCGGTTCGCGACATTTTCCGAGCCATCGACATCGTACTGACGAAGTATCCGCTGGATAGGCGGCTGCAGCTACGGGTTGAGCCACTTACACACGTCCTTGCGACCAGAGGGCCTAGCGGCGCGAATAGCGATGCTTTCGTCCAAGACCTGCTAATAGACGGGGTTCAAGTCACTCGCATGACGTGGCTCGCCGATCGTCTGGAAGATCGAATTCTGGGTAACCCAGTGAGCTGGGGTGAGCTATATCGCCGAGCGGTCAAGGAACGCTGGCACCCGCGCGGTACCGGACGCCCGAAGTACGATCGTACATACCACGAAATGGGTCATCATCTGGAACAACCCATCTATTCGGTCTCAGAGTTCGAGGAGCAAGCTGTGGCGGTAAATGCCATCCTCGATGCCGGCTATAACGAGGGTCGCGCTGCCGGAAAGATCCACACCGACAAGGCGACATGGCTGGACGAATTCCCCGAGTTCTGGCGTAAAGACATATGGGAAGCCGCAGCGGAGCAAGCTGTGGAAGCAAATGCCATCCTCGATGCCGGCTATAACGAGGGTCGCGCTGCCGGAAAGATCCACACCGACAAGGCGACATGGCTGGACAAATTCCCCGAGTTCGGGCCTAAAAACACGTGGGAAGCCGTAGCCGAGGCATTCGCTGAAATCGAGATCCAAATGCGCAAGGCGGCGTGGCTTTTCCAATTGCCCGTGTATGGACGTAAGAACACATGGGAAGCCGTAGGTGAGGCATTCACTGATATCGAAATCAACGGAGGTAAGGAATACACTCCCCAGTGGGTATTGCACCGGGCGTTGACCATGAGGTGGGCGGCCGCGCCGGACGTGGCGGCGGACCCAGGCACCCGTTACGCGCCGGGTGGTAATCACTCGGTACACGCGCTGCCGCCGACCCCCTGGTCCCGCAACAACGGCGGTATCCCAGTGCCCGGTGCAGCTATGGCCCCGCCCCGCGACCGCAAACGTGATGGGTCGTGGATGCCGGAGCCGAGACCGGGAGTGCCAGTACAAGAGTCGATGTCTCGCTACGACCCCGGGGACCAGGATCGGTCCGTAGCACCCCGCCGCGATCCCGACGCCGAGTTTCTGCCCGGCAATCTGGCGCATGACGTGTTGCGGCACACCGGCGAGGCGATCGATCGGGAGACGTCGGGCTGGCCCCCCGATGCGGTGGCGGCGGCCAAGCGGTTCGTGCACGGAGCGGTCGGTCTCACCGCTGGAGTCGAGCAGGGACGAATGTCCGTGCGGGCGGACGACATGTACGGCCCGGAGCTGGACGTCGAGCTGTCGCATGGTGAGTTGCTGGCGTCGGCCCATGCGGAGTCTGTCCAGGGGGACTTTCTCGACGCATGGGATCTGGAGGTGAGGCGGCTTGCGTATCGGCAGGGCGTGCTGCGATCGCTGGTAGGTGATGTGCTGGGCCCCGGTTCGGCTAGTGACCAGCCGATGGTCGTCGGGGAGGTGCTGGAAGAGCTTGCCGCCCAGCTCGACTCGACCGGCGATGGCTGGCTGCGGATCACGATGTCTCCGGGCTTCGGCGATGATTTCGAGTTGTCCGTCGCGCTCGGCAGGCGGGGATTGGATGCATCCGCCGAGCTGACCCTGGAGGTGCCTGAGCGGGGAGGGTTGGCCGATGCGGAGCTGACCCTCACGATGTGGGTCGATCCAAATCACGATCCGGACACCGTGATAACCGGCGTGTCGGGGGTGGTTCGGAAGCTGACGGCAGGTTGGCTGACGGACCGTAGCGATGTCGCGAGGCATGCGACGGAGCGGTCTCTCCGAGCGGAGGCAGCCGGACGTGACGACCCGGATGTGCCATACGGGTTTCGGGTCACTGCTCGACGCGAGCGAATCGACATCGCCATCTGCGACGTGCAAACCGGACGGCCGACACCTCGTGGCGTCGTCTTCGAAGCCATGGCGGTAGCCGTCGCCGATGACGACACCGTCGACACGGTACTGGCGAAGATATGCCAGCGAACGCATGCCGATATGGCGTGGTACTGGACCAACTCGAACCAGCTCCACGCTGCCGAAGCGGAGCTGGAGTGGCACGTGCGCGCGGCTATGGGCGGGATTCGGCTGGATCGAGTCCGCCGGTTCGACCTGACGGTAACAGAAGAGCCGAATACGAAAATCCTGACTGTTACGGTGCGCGCTACGGCGGAGCGTTCCGGAGACTCGCAGGCGGAGCTCGAACTCGATCTGCATTGGTATGCCGGGACTGAGTCGGTCGATGTCGGCGGCACGTTCAGGGCGACAGATCAACATGCGTATGCGGAGTGGATTGTCTACGCGAGAGCGGATGAAGATCCGGTTGCGATCCTGCGGCGCACCGACGAACCGGTCCGGCAAGCGTTGGGTGAACGGCCGAGCGTGATCGTCCGGACCCGAAAGCTCGTCGGGGCGCTGATCGACATGCAGCTGGTGGAGCCGGGTCGGCCAGGTATCGTCCGGGTGGCCGTCGTGGGGGACAAAGTTCGGGTGGCGGTGGCCCACCGGGATTCGGCAACCTCTGTGGCAGGGCGGCGAGTCCAAGATCTGCTCGGTCCGGGAGGCGCCACCAGGGTGGCAGTCGTTCCCTGGAGCGACCGCGGCACGATCATCATTGCTGAGTTCGACCTGCCCCCGTCCGCCAACGTCCAAGGTGACCGTGGTGGGTTGGCCGGGCGACCACGCGAGTCGACTCGGCTCGACCCCCGCGGCACTGTCGCCAGCATCAATGCTGCACTGGGTGAACACAACCCACCGGTGCCGGACTCGAGTGCACCGACAGGTGCGCCGGACCTCCGGAACGTCGACGCTGTTCGAGCGTCCATCGATGCGTTGCTCAGCCAACATCCGTCAACCGGGCAGGGAGCGGCCGCACTCGACTCCGGCCAGGCTACGGGTGAGCCCGAGGCCCGACCGGCCGAGATAGCCGGCTCGCATGTGCAGCGGGCGGAACGTGAATGGACCGATCCGCATGCCCGTCGAGGCACCGATGACCACCAGGAAACTGCGGCATCGGAACAATCGGCCAGTACTCCACACGCACCATCCACACCCCAACCGCGGAGTGATTCACCGTCGCCGGACACCGGTCCGAAGCCCGTGCTGATGCAGTATCAAGGTTCGCAAGCCGACGCCTTCGACATCACCCGCGAGCGCCTGAAACGCAATGACGGTGCTGAGGTACGTGTGGGGACGGTTGGAGAGGAGTTTCTGGGCGGCGGATACCTGGGCTTCATGACCTCGCGCGATGATGTACCGCGCGTCGGGTCATCAGCCTCCGTGCCCTCCGCGAACAAACCACGGCAGCCGGGCGGGACCGATCCGGCCGCGCCACCCGGGCATCCGGAACGCACCGCGCCGAAAATAGCCGAACGCTCCGAATCCAACGACCGCCAGGCTATGGCCCGGTCGAGCGCACCAGCAGCGTCGACACCATGGAGCACGAAGCAGCCACCCGCTGCAGGAGCGCAGGATCAGAAAGGGCCCAGCAGGCCGAAACTGCGGCAGCAGGCGAATGCGTACGACATAGGCAAAAATGCACTCGGCAACGCCGACGACATCGGCGACTTCGGCAATGTCGACGGACTCGGCAATCCGAAGGGCCGGAAAGCTGAGGCCAGCCATATTCCCGCAGACCGACTGCAGGACTTCATTTTCAACCCCCGGAACGGAATGCCGTGGGGACCGCGTTTCGGTAAACGAAAACGACGGGATACATCGGAGGACCCGCAACCGCAGGCCGACGCATCCGAGCAGCAGGATTTGCCGGAGCCTAAGCCGGATTCTCCGAAGCCATCCGCCGCGTCGAATAATTCCAGTATCGAGCCATGCGGATCCGAGCCCCCCAGCGAAACTGAGCCGTCGGACAACAGCGAAGGCGCCAAAAAGACCACATCACTGCTGAGTGTGATTCGCGCCGACCCCAGAATCGGTATACGCCTCGCCACCGAGGTCACCAACACAGGCGGGACGGTACTGGCGTCAACGGCGATGAGCATTAATGTGGCGCTCCAGGCCGGACCTGTGGCCTTGGGTGGCTATAATCTGCTCACCACCGCGCTACCGATCGGCACTGCACCGTTCTCGGGATACCTGGCCGACACCTGGTCGCCCAGGAAAACAATGCGGACAGCTCTGTGGACGGGGTCGGCAGGAGCACTGTTGGCGATTGGCGCCCTGGGCGCTCAAAATTCGTACACCCTCCCCGTGCTCGCCGTAGCAACAGTGCTGGAAGTAGTCTCCACCCAGCTCTATATGCAAACGATGGTCCGGTACCTCCAAGATAAGGTCGGCGACGACACCCACGCCCAAGTTGGACTGGAACGCTTCCATTCCGTCGCAGGGTCCAGCATCGGACTCACGGCATCGGGACTCGCGGCCCCGATACTGGCACTCGGCGCTGCCTTCCCCCCCACCATCAATCTCGGGACGAATTTCGCGAGCTTCGCGAGCTTATCGCTAGTGCCGGATACTCCGGCGGCACCGAAACCATCGCAATCGGAAGGTGCCTGGAAAGAGTTCAGCAAGGCGATCCGTGTGGGCGTGCACACGATCCAGGACCATCCCCTGCTTCGACGCATCAACATCAACGGCGGTCTCACCTCGCTGTTCCTCGGAGCGCAGGGGACCCAGCTCACATTGCTTATGGTCGACCACGGCCTTTCACCGACGCAGATGGGAGTGGCATCGGCGATCCCTGGTATCGGGGTCGTTCTCTCGAACGTGGTAAGCATCAAGCCGTTGGCCGACGAGCGGGCGCAAGCGGCCAAAATCGACAGACTACTCACCACCAAATTGGTCGCCGCCGCAGTGGCCGCCGGCGCGGTGGCAGCCACCCCCAACCCCTGGGCGGCCTCCCTGCCACTTGCACTCGCCTGGACGATCTTCAATCCGATCAACGTGGCTACCAACGCCCACGTGACCAGGGTAGTCCCGAAAGCACAGCGCGGACGTGTGGGTGCCCTCCGCAACATGTCAAACCGGACTGCATTAGCGCTGGGCGGCGTAGGCACCGCTGGCGCAAACGCGGCATGGGGACCCGAGCCCACGGCTGTAGGTATGGCCGCGGCATTCGGCTCCATCGCGTTCGTGTCCGTCATCCGCCGAATCTTCGGAGAAGACGCGGCGCTGCAGGACCCCGCTGTCGCCGCCCGCGCCCGGAGGCTGCTCGAAGGCATCAACCAAACAGCCGAAGTCCTGTGGGCACTCGGCCTCAACGAAACCAAGCCCAAACCATGGCAGAAGAAACGGATTCACCTCAGAGACGCCCTCGCCACCCAACTCGTCAAAATCCACCTCGACCTTGATGCCGACAAACCCTTCGATCACGTCATCGACCGTGTGGAGACAGAAAGCGACGTGGAGACAGAAAGCGACATCGACACTGCCGTCGTCTTTTTCGACGACCGCCGCTACGTCATCACCGATACCGGCACCCATGGCCAGAGCATCGTCTTCGACACCACCATCACCGACCCTGCCCCCGCCGGTAATCCCCGCGTCAGTATCAGCAGCGAATGGCAACAGCCCGACATATCCAACATCGAAGGCGCCGAAGCATTCGTCTGGTATTGCACCCGGGGCACCGACGACAGCCTTACCGGCCTCCACCCCCGGCAACCCAACCAACCAACCCCACGCAAAAAAGGAACACCCCGAAACCCACCCACCAATACCAATGACGATCGCAACCCAGGAAAACCTTGGCGGAAATGGCCTTTCAAGAGGCGACAACAGGCCGGTCCAGCCTCCGTTCGACAGCACGTCGAAGTTCACGTCACCGAGGACGGGGCCACCTCGGAAAACAGAGTGCGGACGCCATGGAGCGACCAGCAGCCCCCCGCTCAGCGGACCGACTCGGCATCCGCAGTCGACCGCAAAGCCCAGGCAACCGCACCCGGGCAGTCGAAGGACTTCGGGCTGGGATCTGCACCTCGACCCCAAGGTGCCCCCGAGAGTCCGCGGACCGGTCCCGAATCGGCTACGGGCAGTGGGAGTAGCGACAGGGATCCCGGTAAGGACGTATCGGCTACGGGCCGACCAGGACGGGTGGATCCGCATGTCCATCGCGACGGCGGGAGGCCGGGCGATCGCCAACGGTGGAACCAATCGTCCTCGGTTGCAGCGAATTCGGAATCGCCCAGTCGTCCGGGGCCTGCACCAGCGGGCGTCCCGCCGAATGCCGCGGAAACATTCGACCTACACCCGAAGCAGGCCAGGGACGCCGCCGGTGCGCCGATCGTAGAGCGGGCTGATACCGGTGACCCGTGGCTAGGTTTCGCCAACGCCCCCGGGGTCGACAACCACGCGCGCGCGAATCCACTCGACACGCGGCGCAAAGCACCATCGCCCGAACAGCCCACAGCAACGCAACCCCCGATCAAGCAGGCGCCAGCCAGCTTCGAAGAGATCCGCGCCGCACTCTGCGCAGCCCTAGCAGAAGGCACCGCGAAACCCGACGCACAAGAGATACTCGCCGACGCGACCGAACAACAACTGCGCGCAGCCCTCAACCGACTCGTTCCCAACCAAGTCAACATCCTGCAACACCTGCTCGCGGAACACCCAGCCAACCGAATAGTCCAAGACCTGACCAACAGCTGGGACGAACTGATCGACCGGGCGAACCACGCCGCCGGCCAAGTGATCAACTCACTCGTACACAACAGCCCCGAACACCAGAGATACACCACACTGACCACGGCATTGGCCGAGGCAACCCCATGGCAGCTCCAGAACGCACTCAAACAACTCGGAACCGACCAGAAAAGAATCATCGTCGGCCTGTTCAGCCAAGGAATCTCACCCGCCAAGATGGCGGCGATCATGCCGCTCGAAGAGCCCACGATCAAACTCATGGCCGACGGCGCCGTCCGCCGCATCGCCGCCCATATCGCCAACACACCCGGACCAACCATCGAACCCGCCACGGTCATCGCGACCGAACCGAAGCCGACAGAAAGCGCCTTCCAGCGCGGATACCGCCTCGCCGAAGCAGAACGCAAAGCCGCCGCATTCGATCACATCGACGGAGCAACCGAACAACTCACCCAACTACTACGCAGACTCAACGAAATCTTCCCCACCCCACAGTTCGGCCAGCGGCCAGCGCGGATGGAGGTCACCGATCGCCCGGTGCACGCCGTGTCTCAGGGTCTGGTGAGCGATATTCCGCCCGAGGCTGCTGTGGGGCGACTCGGCGATCGGGTGGCCGGGGATTCGTTGCTGCTCGGCCGCGATGCGGTGGACGCTGCCTTCGGCGAAGGGATCCGCCCGCGGTCCAGGCTGGAGGTGTCGGTCCCCGAGGAGGCGTACCGGTATCTGCGCGGGCAGACGGAATGGACGGAGGCACGGGCAGCAGACGGTACTACTCGCTTGGTCAACGGCGAGATGTCGATCGGTATGGGATGGAACGCGGGTCCGTCACATGGTGAGCTGCTGCACCGTTCCTGGAAGACTCCCGCAGGCATCCATGTCGCGAGCCTCCCCGACATCTATGCCGTACTCCAGGAGCGCGGATTGCCGCAAGATATCCTCGACACCGAGGCTATCCGGCGCAGGCTCCTCGACCCGACGCGACCGCCGTTGCCAGAGCACGTGCTGGCTCGCGAGATAGGCGCTATGCGCTCGGTCTTGCCGACCGAAGCGCTCGATCATCTCGATGCCGACGTCGCAGTCCGGCTCGGCGCGAACGGGATGCATATTTGCTCCACGCTCTACGGCGACCCCGCCATCGGGCGGGCCAATCAGATCATCGGCGACCTCGAGCTGGCCGAATTCCGCGTCCCGGCGACATACCACAACGGTTTCGGTCTCGTCGAAGACGGGCGTCTGCTCCAAGAACACCTGGGCAATATCGGCGCCCGCCCGCATGAGCGGCTAGATGCTGCCGCAGCGGACACCTACAGCGACGCCGTCTATGGCAACGGCCGCCGCAGCAACAACCCGGAAGGGTACGACGAACTGCGCTCAGCCGACCTCGCCCGCGCCCATGCACTGTCTCTCGGATACGAGCCCGACCGGGCCGAGCACATCCACCGCATGATCATGGGAACGGGTTTCAACGAACGCACCCGAACCCAGGTGGGCACGGATGACCCCGACCCCCTTGTGCAAGCCATCGCCGGAGTCGACCTGCAAACCCTCGTGCAACCTTCATCCCTGGAAGACACCTTCGCCCTGGCGCCCGAGAACCTGGCCTCGGAACGTTACTCAAACGACCGTATCCTCGGCCGCACCATAGTCGACCACGGCCTGCGCATCCGCTCCATCGAAGAAGCACGTGCGATCTTCGACGAATACGCCGAATACCGGCCCAGCATCGACGGGGTGCCTGCCGACCGGACCGTGATGGACGCCTTATCTGCCTGCTTCGCCGGTGACGCGGGCTTCCGCGACAAGCACCGGTTCCCGCGGACCTGGACCCTCGACAACCGGCAACTCCGCGCCGACCACAGTCAGAAAGCACGAGAACTCGGCCAGAAGCTCGCTGATCGCGAAATCACCGCTGCACGAGCACTTGAGCAAATCCGTCGCCACACCGCTGTCACGCAAGAGAAGGCGGGAACGCGCGACAACTCGTCCAAGGGCCGTCCACGGTCCGCCGCCTCGACGTTTTCCCATGCCAGCACACAACCGACGATCGGCTCCGGTGATCGAACCGAATCGTCGCCAACGACCACAGGCACCGATGCCGACGCCGATTTCGTTCCGCCGGCTTCCGCCGAGCTCGACGGAAGCGGGGGAACAAGACCCCTGGACAACACGGACTCGCCCGTATCGGCCTCACCGAACCAGCCGAAGACACCGGGGCCGGGGAATGGTCGCTACCGATTCGAGATATCTCCGGAAGAGGCTCAGGAGTTGCATGAGCAGGTCCGTGATCGGAAACCGGATTTCGCTGGAACTGGTAATAGAGTGAATCTAGTCAACACGAGATCAGGCCCAGTAGTGGTCAGATTTAGAAAAGAACAACCGACCGTGACTTTCTTGAAGAAATGGATGCCTGAGAACACGGTCATAGAATATGCACGTGAACACGGTGTGCGGACACCTGAGATACTCTACGCCGGAATCGACCCGGTTACTGGCGGGGAGTTCACAATCATGCAATATATCCCTGGTGAAATGCCGGCTTTCAATGGTCCCGACCTGCCGAATTGGTATTCGGATCTTCTGGATCAAGTACAGTCTATGTCCGCGCATCCCGCACCGACAGGAATGGAACTGGACATTCCGGAGTGGCAGCAGCAGATGATCGAGTATGCCGACGACGCGTATCACAACCTGCCACTGGATCGGCTATCGAAGCTGCATGAGCTCGGGATCGGGCCATTGTCGGAGTATATTCAACCAGACTACGGTCGTTCAGGCGAACCGGTTGTCTTTGCCCATAACGACCTTTATCCAAATAACCTTCAGCTCGATAACCATGGGAAGTTGTGGCTTTTTGATTGGGAAACGGCCGGACCCAGCGATCCAATCTGGAACGCAGCGCTCTTCCTTCATCGAGTGACATTGGAGGATGAGCTCCATGCTCGGGCCACTGCGATGTGGATCGAGCGGATACCGTCTGTAAATCCTGCCGTTGATATCAACGCAGTCTTTCACATGTACCGCAGTCTCGAAGATTGGAGAGGAATAGCACTGTGCATTGAGAAGGTACTGCATGCCGCAGACTCAAGCCTTGAGGAGTGGGTCGACCAGTACCATGAGGCATTGTCTCGACACCCCGAACCTTGGCCTGACATTTCACGAGACCAATTGAGCGCACTGTTCCGTAAATGGGTGGATGCGACGTCCGCGTCGACGACGATTAAGCGGAAACCGGCGACCACAATCTCTAGGGCAGCCGACGACAGCCCCGCCGACCAGCACACAACAACCGGCATACCCGCGATGGCATCCCCCGAACCCTCTGGGCCGACGGCGGCCCGCAGCGGCGGGACGGAAACAACAGAACCTGCACAGCATCTGGATTCCTCGCTTCGTGAGGCTCCGCGCCCCACCAACGAGGAAGAAGAGGTCACGGCAAGTGCCGCTGCTGAGCGCACGGTAATCGGGATGACAGAGATCTCCACCAGTGGGCAGACAGGTTACCGCGATGCCGCGGACTTCGGCGAGCCGCCGTCGGCAAGGGATCCAGATCCTGCGTCCGCCGCCACGGCGCCGGACTCACATCAGCCCACGCCGTGTGGGCTGGGAGCGATGCCGGTCGACTCGGCGGGCGCCATAGACGCCGGGCGGGGGGCTGTGGATGCCGCGGATCTGGGGGACGGCGGGCCGAATAGACCTGCCCCGCAGGGTGATGCGGGCAGATGGCTCGACCCAGCCGTTATCGACTTGGAGCGGGCAGATGGCCCCACTGTGCAGCAAGCGATGGCTGATGGCCGCATCACTTCCGTCGAGTTGGTGCAGGGACGTCTATGGCGTATCCAGGCGGTGGACAAGGAGGGGCCCCGTCTGAATGCAGTCCGATGCCTCAACCCGGCTGCGGTGGAGGATGCGAGGCTGCTGGATGAGGAGCGTCGGCGCGGTCATGTCCGCGGGCCGCTCCATGGGTTGACGGTGATAGTCAAAGACACCTACAACGTGAAAGGCCTGCCGACCACGGCAGGTGCGCTGGCACTGGCCAACTCGTTTCCGGTTGCCGATGCCTTTGTGGTCGGGCTGCTGCGGCTGGCTGGTGCGGTGATTCTCGGCAAGTCCAACATGTCGGAGCTGAGTAACTACATCGCGACCGATCCGCCGAACGGCGACAGCGCACTCGGTGGGCCAGTATCCAACGCATATGGCTCGCACCTGGACCCTCAGGGATCCAGCGCTGGGTCGGCGGTAGCGGTAGCGGCCGGGTTAGCCGACGCGGCCTTGAGCGTCGAGACGGGGGGGTCGACCGTCGCTCCGGCAATAAACAACTCGAATGTTGGGGTCGATCTAACCGTCGGTCTGGCGAGCCGAAACGGGATAATGACGCTGTCCGATGTCCGGGACTCCCCCGGGGTGATTGCTCGCACGGTGTACGACGCTTCGGCGCTGGTAACGGTGATAGCAGGTATAGACCCGGAGGATCCCGCCACCGAAGCGAGCGCCGGCGTGGTCGGCACCGACTACACCGCCGGGCTATCCATAGATGGGTTGCGCGGCAAGCGAATCGGGGTGGTCCAGCTGATCGGAGTGGACGACGAAACCATGAACTCGTACTTAATGGGCGCGTCGACCGACAATGTGTCCACCGCATTCGCAAATGCGCAGGCCGTCCTCACAGAGCAGGGCGCGACCTTGGTCCAGGTCACGATAGACAGCACCACTATCAAATGGGCGCCGGACACCATGCCTTACGAAGTCCAGCTGAGCATGAATCGGTATTTCGCCCAACTGCCCGACAACGCACCCGCGAAGTCGCAGAACGACCTCGTCCGGTTCAACATCGCCCACGCTGAGGACGGCGCGATCAAGCACGGGCAAGATCTGCTGATCAAGTCCAACAACGTCAACCTGGACGATCCATTAGTACGCGAGGAGAACGAAAGAAACCGTGCTACCGACAACGCGACCGCGCGAGGCATGATTGACTCCGCACTCGCCGCGAACCAACTCGACGCACTGCTGTTCATCCAGATCGCGTCATGCATAGTCGCCCCCCGATCCGGATACCCGCAGGTGGCGGTGCCCATCGGATACGACCCGGACAACAACCAGCCGTTCGGAATGACGCTGGTCGGCACGGCGTTCTCGGAGGCCTCGCTGTTGGCTTGTGCGTACGCCTACACGAAGGCGGCACCAGTGTGGCGCCCACCGTCCGAGATCAACCCTTCCTTTTACGCCACACCACCGCACACCGACTCGGACGGCGGTGACGCAGCAACCCGCACCCAGGAGAAACCATCGACGCGGACGCGGCTCAATCAAGTTGTTCTACCTCTTCCCACGGGCTCTCCAGCAGCGGACCTGACGAGCACCGGTGATCGAACCGAATCGTCGCCAACGAACACGGGCGCCGATGCTTACGGCGATTTCGTTCCGCTGGCATCCGCCGAGCTCGACGGAAGCAGGGGAACAAGACCCCGGGACACCACGGACTCGCCCGTATCGGCCTCACCGGAGCAGCCGAAGACACCGAGGCCAGGGAATGATCGTCCCCCATTCGAAATATCTCAGGAAGAGACCCAGAGATTGCTTGATCAGGTCCGAGATCAGAAACCGGATTTCGACGGGCGTGTCAATGAGATTCACCTGGTTCACACGAGCTTAGGCCTCGCTGTGATCAGAATAGCGAAAGAACCATCGAGTGTGAATTTTCTGAAGAAATGGATGCCCGAAAACACGGCCAGAGAATGTGCTCGCGCGGTCGGCGTCCCAGTGCCGAAGACATTCGCCACCGGGACTGATCACGCTACTGGCCGAGAGTTCACAATTATGCAGTACATTCCTGGCAAAATTCCAACTTTCGATGGTTCCGAACTGCCCAATTGGTTTTTTGATCTGCTGAATTACGTACAGCTGACATCCACAGTACCTCTACCTCCAGGAATGGAAAGAATAGATATCCCAGAATGGCAGCGGCAAATGATCGAGCATGCCGATAGGGAGTTCTTCAACCTGCCACAGTACCTGCTTTCGAAGCTCCGCGAGATCGGGGTCGGACCGCTGTCTAATTATATTCAGCCAGACCCCAGTCGTTCAGGCGAACAAACTGTCTTCAACCACAACGACATTTTTCGGCCCAACCTGCTGATCGATCCCGAGGGCAAGGTTTGGATCATTGATTGGGATGAGGCCGGACCCAGTGATCCACTCTGGAATGCGGCGTTCTTCATTGAGCGCCTAATAGTTAGTTTGCCGAATAAGGCGGACCGTGAACGGGTTGCTTCGAGGTGGATCGAGCGGATATCGTATGTGAATCCTGCGGTCGATATCAAAGCAGTCTTCGCCATGTACGGCCGTCTTGAAGATTGGAGAGGGGTAGTGCTGTGTCTTAAAGAACTACCGGACAGAATTGCCACGGACCCGAGCGAATTCGAGCTTTGGGTCGACTGGTACCACGAACGATTGTCTCGACTTTCCAAACCTCGGCCTGGCATATCACGGGAAGAATTGAGCGCAGTGTTCCGCAGATGGGCGAATGAGCGCTGAATGAATAGATACTGCCGCCGCCGCTGCACGAAACGGTTCGGCCCGGTGCCAGGTTGAGGTTCAGTCGAAATGCCAGTGCGCGCACGCATACTGCCGCGAGGCAGCAGGTCTGCCGTCGAGCATATGCCCGGCGATCCAACGGGTGACCTCCTCGACACGATGGTGGCGGTCACCGCGAGGCCGACCCACCCGCGCGCAAACTCGACCACCAGCGATGCAACACCTTCACCAGCCCGGACACCGCTATTCCGTACAGCTCGACCTCGGCGAACGCCGCGGCCAATGCCGCCTGCGTTGGAACCGTCCGCCGGTAAGGCTCTCGCCGCCCAAGTGGTTGCGTCACTGCCGGTCGCCGCGGACGATCCGTGCGAGAACGTCGTGGCCTGTCCACGGACCGCTGATCCTGTGATACTCGATGATCGAGGCCCGCGGGCACCAGCGGGCGCGGATGCGGGCAGGGCCAGTGCCGCCAGGATTTCAAGAGATCACCGACGACGACCGTTATGTCGGGCGCTCCGCGGATCCAGGCGCCAAATCCCCGATCGTGTTGTGCGCCTGCGCAGCCATCTGGGCCAGATTCGCGAAGAGTGTGCGATCGAGTGGCAACTACGGCCGGCCGCCGGGGATCTGCTCCAGCTCGTCGATGATCCGAAGGTGTGAATACAGCACCGACCGATCCGGCTACCAGGCAACACGCGCCGAATCTCTGGCGCAAAGCCACGCTACCGGCACCACCGCGATCGGCACCCACGACACGACGTCTACGTCGACCCCGACGGTCGGGAGCTCCCGTCGCAGGTGAGCTGGTCGATAGGCGGGTCGGCGATCAGCTCGATCTGGATAACCAGGTGTCGAGCCGCTGATCGTAGTCGGGCGCAACACGCAGGCCCCGCCCCGTTGTCCGGGTCAGCCACCCGAGCTCGAGGAAACGGTCGGTGAGCGCCGCGGGCAGTGCCCCGGCCAGATGGGGTCGCCGCTGCGTCCAGTCCACACAGATTCGCGCGAATATCCGCCGAGTGGTGTTCAGCGCGGGCAGATCAATGCCCACCGAGTCGGCCAGTCGTCGCCCGACCGGCGTGAGCTGGTGGTCTCGGTCATCGACCAGTCGCAGGGCGTCGACGGCCAGCAAACGGTCGCGTAGCTCGACTCCGCGCCGACCGGCGAGATGGTCGTAGCAGGTTCTGGCCTCGGTGAGAGTCCTGGCGGCACGATCGGTGCGTAGCGAACGTACCGGTGTCGCGGGGGCCAACTGTGCCAGGGCTTCGATTACGGCGGCGACCTGCGGTCCGGCCAGCTCATGGTAACGGTGTCTGCCTTGCGTGCGCACCACTACCAGACCCCCCTCGACCAGCCGTCGCAAATGAGCGGTCGCAGTCGCCGGCTGTACTCCGGCGCGGCGAGCAAGCTCACCCGCCGGCAGTGCGTGCCCCTCGGCCAGCGCGGCGAGAATGGCGACCCGGGTCTGATCGCCGATCAGCGCTGCCACCGGCGCGAGATCGCGATCGAGTATCCGCTGTCTGACCGGTTCACTCGTCATGCAGCCACCGTGCCACAACCACGATTAGGGCCCGACCAAAACGTTGCCGACCTACCGTCACACCGTCACAACCACCACCACAGAAAGGGCCCGACGGCCATGACCGAGCCGACGACGACCGCCGAGCAGATCGAGCACATCTTCACTGCCTGGGATGACGCGCTGGGCGCCAAGGACCTCGATGCCGCAATGGCGCTTTACCAGCCAGACGCGACCTTGGAAAGTCCGTTGGTCCGCCATCTTCTGGGCACCGAGGAGGGGGTGATTCGCGGCCGAGACGACCTACGGCGATTCGTGGACAAGGTGTTCGCCCACCAACCCGCGGAACGACGCCGGTACCGCGTCGGCTTCTTGACCGACGGATACCGACTCACCTGGGAATATCCCCGCGAGTCCCCGGACGGTGACCAGATGGACATCGTGGAGGTGATGGAGATCCGGGACGGACTCATCGCCCACCACCGCGTCTACTGGGGCTGGGTGAGCGTCGGAATGCTCACGCAGGGACAGCACTCGAAGTAGTCGGAAATGATCGGCCAGGTCGTGGGCAACGCAGACGAAATTCTCTGGCGCCCACGACCATCCAACGCACCGGAAAGCGCATGAGGCACGCGCCATCGGACTCGGCCGCCACCGCGCTCCCCTGTACGCCACGAATGCCCCCGACACGGCCCCGTTATCTTCTTCGCCGCCCTTGGATCAAGGGCTACGGTCGCCAGACCCGGTATGACTTCTTGCCCCTGTCTTTCGCATGATCCGGGGGGGTGGTGTCGCCGGGTGATGGTGGCGTCGACGGACCGCTGATGGGGACAGGTCCGCGGGTAGGCCTCTTCATAACGTGGGTGCCGGGCGTTGACGCCAGATCGGCGGCAAGCGGCTGTTCGACAAGCCGCTACCGAATGACGAGGCCCGGCTGCGAGCGGTGTTCGATCAGCTCGCGAAACGAGGACCGCTGCTGATCGTGGTCGACCAGCCCCACACCATCGGCGCGCTGCCGGTCACCGTCGCTCGCGCTTGCGGCCACGATGTGGCGTATCTGCCTGGCCTGTCGATGCGCCGCATCGCCAAACAGCCTTACCGAGATTCACACCCCACCACAGCGACCGCTTTCTAACCCAAATCCTCCCGATCACCGCGCGCCACGATCACAACCGACCCTTCCCCCTCACCGGCTGTCTGGTCGACCCGCAGCACCTTTCTGGCCTGAGTTTCTTCCACGACATGCCGATACGACGGCGACAGCAACGACTCCACCTGGCCCAAAACACTCGAACCCACCCCAGCATTCCTGGGCCGGTGACGCCAGTAGATCCAGCCCCGCCCTTCCGCCCACACCGCAACACGATCCATAACGATCGCCCCGACCCCCAGGCCCAGCACCCAGAACATCCAGTCCACGCAGCCACCTCCAGCCCGATTGCTTCACCCGCAAACCAACGTATCGGAATCACACCCCGGGCGCCGCGACGGATTCACGAAAACCATAGGGACACCCTCGGCATCGCACCGGGGGCGGCGGTCGTGTGCTTGCTCAGCCCGCGAGGACCTCCCACCGCTGGTTCTCCGCCGACGCCGACGGTTTCCCGTTCCAGAGATGTACCTGGTATTCCGGGTCCTTGACCTTCGCCTCATTCTTGTAGGTCACGTCCATATCCGAGACGTACAGCGCGAAAGTCCGGGCGCCGAGATCGGTCGGTTTCAGCGCGGCGGCGATCATGGTCGCGATCGGCCGCAGATCGGCCGCACTGCTGGATCCCTTGACGCACAGGTCAATCGCGACGCCCACCAAACCCGGCTTGTCGCCCTGTGTACTCACTCGCCCGTTCGCCACCCAGACGTTGGCCGGCAGTTTCAGGCCCGACAGAAACGCCACGAGCTCGGTGTCATCGCTTGCGAATAGTACCTCCGGAGGGCACAACTCGGCCGCCGGATCTGCGCCCCCGGCCGGTACCGCGGCCGCCGCCGTCGCACTCGGTGCTGCGTCCTTGTTCGTATTGGACCCGCACCCCGAGATGATCACGGTCGCAACGACACCGGAAAGAACAGCGATTCTGATGTGACGCATGGAATCCCCTCTTGTAGTCGACATCTTACTGATCACCCAATGATGGTGCTGCTGAATGGAATCAGGCTCCCACGTGCACGACACCGCCCCGGCCGATTCGGCAGGGGCAACAGCCCGAACTCCGACGCCGTGACTTGACGACAAACATAGGGACAGCCCCTCCCCAACACCGGGTACCTACGCCGACAGCGGCTGGGCAACACCGAACCTGTTGGTAGCGGTGAGGTTGTCGGTGGTCAGAAGGTCCAGCGGCCGATTTTGGCGAGCCCGCGTAACCCCGGAATGTAGCGGGTGATTGCGAATTGCAGTCGTACGCTGCGGGAGAATCCG